>JBHLND010000036.1:0-14510 GCA_048937485.1 Promethearchaeota archaeon | reverse complement strand
CATGTCATATTCTGATAGGTGAGTTGCCATGAAGGTCCCCGGAACCACCATGGACATTAGCCTGAAGGCGAATGGAATTCACGCCGTTGACCAAGGTGTAATAAAGCGCATCAAGTATGCGGGTCGCGCCTTTGTTGATGTCTTGGGAGAGATTCAACGTTTTGCATACCTTAGAGGGTATAATACGCCACAATCAATTCTGAAGTTTATCATTAAGAGAATTGGTTTGCCTGATGTTGACATATTTCCGTTGGAAGATAATCTTACAAAAGACGACCTACTTGAGCTCAGCAGGGCATTGAACTCAATTGAAAATCTTAAGGATGAATACCTTTCACCACTAGGAACTGCTGAGATCACAGAAGAACTCAAGAAGTACGTGACCATCAGGACCCCGAATACGCGAGAACCCATTTCAAGACCAGAAATGCCGCAGAAGGCCGTTTGGGATGAAGTTCCTCAAAGCGAGGAAGCTGAAGAACTCATATACAGCTTCCACGGGGAAAACATTCCTGTCAATACTCCTACACCTCGCACAGCGTCGTCAGCCAAGAAATCATCCAAGAAGAAGAAGTTTGTATGGGATGATCCCGCGGCAATGGACACTCTGGAAGTTGCGTCTGAACAGGAAGAACTTGAAACTGAGATTGCAGCGGTTTCTCATGAATTGAAAGTTCTGGTTCTTGGTGAGCAGGGAGTTGGCGTTAAGAGCATCCTGTTTGAGTGTAACCTGAAGCAAGGTCAAGAATATTCATTGCAGGATTCCTCTCCTTACATGGATTCAGTCTATTCTAACATCATTGAGCAGAACGACTCCCTTGTGAATGTCAATGCCTGGACATTTGAAATTACAAAGAAGCAGAACGTACCCCGAACAGAGTTTTACACAGGCGCTGGCGTTGCAGTCATCGTCTATTCAGTTGCTGACAGATGGAGCTTTGACAGTCTAGAGTTCTGGGTAAAAGAGCTTACTGGCACATTTCTGATCCCACCACCAATCCTAATTGTCGGCAATAAAACTGACCTGAGAGACCATCCAGTCTATGATGAGGAGGATGGATTTGAGGAGCCAGTTTCGACGGAAGAAGGAGAAGCCTTTTGCAGAAATCTAGCCAAGCAACTTGGGGATAATGGTGGATCCCATCCCGTAACATTCATTGAGGTGTCAAGCGTTACTGGCAAAGGTATTTCAGAACTGCTCAGCACTATGGTCGATGTCTGGCTTAATAACGAAAGACCAAGCATGCCAGCCGTAGAATCCAATGTGATTCGAAGATGATCAGTTGCCTTGTCTGGAGTCTTGCATCTATTGCCACCTATTCTTCAAAGGTGCATTCGCTGCAGCTCAGAATGATTGATTATCATACGGAAAGGTCTCTTGCTATGGAAATCCACCGTCTAACCATTTGGGGTGTGAATCTGTAGTCCTTGGGAACTCGAACAGCTCCGGCAGCAACCGCCTCATTGATTCTTGAAAGAAGATCATCAGGATTTGCTGCAGCAAGTGCCCTGATGGTTGTAATTCCAGTGGCCACAACAATCGCCTCAGCATCCTCTTCAGATATTCCATCTATCCAGCAAAAGCGGCACATTGCAATCCAACTCTTTGCTTCCTCGATAGAAACACTGCAAATGCTAGCAACCTGCTCAGCAGTTGTCCCGAGAAGGTCTTGCACAGTTTCAATTCCTGCGGCGTTGAGTTTGCCTCTGTAAGTTCTTCCAATGCCTTCGATTGTTTCCACGGGCAGTTCTGACAATATGGCCCTAGGTTCCTCCACTTCCGGAACATATTCTTCAATGCTTTCCTCCAAAGGAGCGCTCTTTACGGTTGTAACAACCTCTGATGAAGTATCCTTCTTGCTGCATACTATCCCTAAGAACAGAGCTAGGAACGCCGCAAGCACAAATTGCTCCATTTCCTGCTATCTCCTATTTGAATTGGTTATAGTGTGCTCCATTTCAAAATGAATCTTTGCAGCACGATATCATGCGCATAGTCTCACACAGTTAGCGATTCTTCATTTGAGTTGCGTCTGCGATTTCTTCTTACAGCAATGTACATTGGAATCACGCAGATTGGGTAGAGCAGCATCGCAAGTGGAAACACTACAACACCAAGGGGCACAATACCTCCGAGAAAACCGCTAGCCAGCAGTATTGCTGTAAGTAACGTGCCAGTTTGTCTTGGGAAGGTCCACATGATTCTTGTAAGGGCAAGAGACCTTGCCCTTCTCTGCCTTCCAATCTCTCCCATGAAGAGTGAATTTGAAGCTGGTTGAGCCATATTTGCCACCATATTCCTAGAGATATAGAATACAACCATGACAATAAAGCTGGGAGTGGATACCATCCCAAACATAAGAATTGGAACGAAGATGTAGAGGACCAGTATCATTCGGAGCTTACCAACTCGTTCACTACTAAGTCCAACAATGAGTGTTCCAGTTGCCAAGGTCAGATTAGAAACTGCAGGGATGCTTCCAAGAATCAACGGGTCTCCAACAAAGGCCTCGTAAATCCATAGTATCAGATATGGAATGACCATTCCAGAGCTGAATCCCATTAGCGTGCGACTTACTCCAAAGAGAAGCGCAGTTTCAAAATCCTCCCTAGTTTGAGGCTCCTCAGGTTCATCATTATCTATTTCTGGCTCTTCAGCAGGCTTAGGCAAATTCGCAAGTAGCCACCTCTCAGTAAAGAAACCTGTAATGCCGGCTGCAAAATTTAACCCTCCCATCATGAAGAACACAATAGAGTATCGCAACATTGCGGGATCTATACCAGGAAGGGCTACGGGGTCAAGTATGAAGCCTGCCAAAAATGGACCTATGACTGCCGCCAAAGTGGCAACCGTTCTCGTATAGCCATACGACTTTGTCAGCTCATCTCCTCGCTTGGAGTAATCTGCAATTAGCGATTCGATTGAAGTCATAGTAAAACCTGAACCAACTCCTGTTAGCGCAAATAAAACCAGGACTGAGAGCGAATCAGTGAAAAATGGGATCAAGATAAGGCAAAGGCCGCCTATTGCTCCTCCTATCAGAATTGCGAGACCTCGCCCTTTGCGATCACTGAACCATCCTGCTGGGAAGAGCGCTCCTGATTGAACATACCCTGCTGCCGCTACCATCAATCCGTAGAAGGCTTCATCAAGGAGTAGGATGTTGACAACAAAGAGTGGAAGAAGAATGGTTCTGAACTCCATTACCATGCGTCTAAGAGCCACCAAGAGTGACAATCGTCCAATCTTTGATATCTGCTGGCCATTCATTCCCTGCAACTGAGACTGTGCCCATTCCAAATTCTGAAGTCAACTCCAGGGGAACCGGTCGTCAATTCACCTCTGATAAGTGCTTTCCATGTGGCTTGAGTCTGACAACAAATTCATAACGGTGCGAATCAAACATGTCTTTGGTTGGGAGATACATCATAATGACACCACCGAATTCTAACCGCGAGTCAGAATCCGATTTTGACCGCGAGATGTACTTTGATATATTGAAGGAAGATCCTCCGTTCAAACGCTTCGTGTCCAGAGGTGACATGCCGGATACAATCGATATACCTGGCCCCCATGAAAGAGCTGACAGAGCAATCTTCCGTGCTATTCGTTTTACGATGCAAGATGGAACTCCTAGACTCCAGCCTATTCTAGGAAGTGCTGGAATGGGCAAAACGCATCTCTATTGGGTCATTAAGGATCAGGAGAACTACTTTGCGGCAGGCAGGTTCCTTGGAGTCTACGTCCCTTCACCTCCCTCGCCTGTTCGTGTTCCGTTACATTTCCATGCATGTATCGTCGATGAGGCTGGCGATGCGTTATTTGAGCAGGCTGTTGATATGCTGCTGGAAAAGTTTGGTGGAGTCCGTGGGTCAACAAGTGACCTTTATGACTACACCTACGCTGTGGAGCGACTTCTGGTTGATTACCCTGGGATATCCTCTGATGTCATGAAAACACTGCTTCGTTACAGGTTGGACCCTAAGAATCGAGACTTGGCTCGGCGGTGGCTACTGGGAGATGCATTGAGTGAATCTGAAATTGAAAAGCTGGAAATTCATACCGTATTGGAGGAGGATGACGTTACATTAGCTACCATCAAGCTGCTTGCTGAGGGTTCTACCATCCCCATCGTGTTGTTTGTTGATGAAATGGAAGGACCAATGAGGTCGTACGGAGATGAAGGCGAACGTCATTTCTTGGAAGTGCTAAAGCGTCTATATAATGAAACCAAGAATACTGTGATAATCGCCTCAGCACTTACCGAGGTGTGGGATCGTGTCTATGAGCTTGCAGATGGGCCCACGCGGTCTCGAATGGAACGAACGGTATCTCTTGAGCCCTTCACAAAAGAAGATGTTGTTGAATTCATACAAAAGAGCATGGAAGAATATTGGGCCTCGCAGAATATGGATGCTCCTCCAGATCCAGTATTTCCTCTTACAAGTGATGACATTGATGAAGTATTCCAGGCATCTGAAGGAGTACCTAGAGAAGCCATTCGTCATGCCATATCAAAAGTAGAATCCATTCTGCATGGCCGAGTTGAAGCAGTACCCGAGGTTCCGGAAGACTATGTTGTCAAACTCACGCCTGCAGTCCTGGTAGGTGCAATGATTCGAGCCCTTCAAATCGTCGGCGCAGAGGCAGGAATTGAGATTGTCCTCTCTGTTGAAACGGATCCTTCAATGAAACAGTCTACCACATTTGTAACTGCGTCCAAAGGTGGAGACGACCGGATTCTTGGTATTGAAGTGCCGAATGTCAAAGACTGGAACCGCAGCGGCGGAGTGTCCGCGTATTATTCTGCCAAACGATTGGACAAAGCAATTGATGCTAAGGAGGCATCTGGCGCACTCATTGCAATTCCTGAGCCAACCAAGGGTGCCAAGTTTGAATCAGTAGTAGAAGAGCTTGGTTCCGCTCTCTTCACAATTAGGTTAACAGAAGATTCCGCCATGGAACTTGTGAAGAACACAAATTCTGGTTCATTGGATGAAGAAACAAAGAACATGCTCTCCGAGTATGTTCGCAGCCTATTTGCATAGAATTCGTGCCGATGTCGCTGCAATAAACAGCAATAGGCGTGCTGCTTCAAGACTTGAGAATAACTGCCAATTCTATCGCCGTTAGAAGGTTTCTTTTGGAACTTGCAGTAAATCCCTCTTTGATCTGTGTAGTAATGCCGCGACGGCAATTCGGGATACACTGGCTATATGGCTGATGACTGGGCATATGCCCTGTATGATTATGCCCTCTACCTGAGTTTCTTTGATGAGATTACAGATACTAAGAATCAAATAACGCAAGCAAAGCTTGACCACAGCGAAGCAGTAGCCACAAGCAAAACAGCAATTTCTACCTTCCCTGAACTACTGTAATTGATCTGCCAATGAGATACTGCGGCAATCCCTGGCCAGGTCAGTCCTTGATTTCCTCATCGGAGTCGGCAGGCACATTGGTCGTGGTCTGATTCTTCTCCAACTCAAACTTGCCAACAAGCTCAGGCAAGATGATGATGGCCGCGAAAATAATCACAATAACTGCTATCCCTGCCGGCGTTCGAAGGAACATACTGACGTGTCCAAGGAATGGAATGCGGAACACAACCACTCCGATGACCTCATCTATTGTTCGGTCGCCAGGGTCGTTGTGAGTATTCGCATCGCCCCGCGTTATGTAGTGATATACTCCATCAATTATATCAATGTCTACAATGCGATGCACAATTGGAGCGTCTGTATACCAGCTATCCTGATAGACAATTATGTCTCCAACTTGTATCTGCTCTTGAGAGCGGCCCTGCAGGACCAAAAGGTCGCCAGGCTCGAGAGTTGGCACCATGGACTCACTTGTAACAACGACGAGTGGCGAAGTAGTTCGCATAGCAACCATAAACCCGCCGTACGACCCGAGTGTGATTACCACGACCAGAACAAGCGCCGTAATCGTCTTCTCATTATCAGAGCGCCTTTTCCACCAATTAGTCCATGCTTTTGCCATCTTCTTCGCTCCATTATTATCCAGCCCAAATTCAGCATCTAATAAAACTGACGCAGTAGCCCGCTTTGGCGCATAGCGCAACCTTAAGAAGCGGTCAGAGCCAGCACGCCATTGAGGTATATTTGCTTGAGTAGTTTATGGGTCAAAGCATGGAAGAATACTCCCAGAATAGATTGTGGACTCTGCGGAGCGGCCAACTGCTCAAGCTTTGCTAGATCTCTGGTGGTTGGCGAATTGGACATCAGTTCATGTCCAATTCTAAAACTTCCGGAATTCCAGCAGATGCGGGAGCAACTTGATATTAACCGAGGCCGAGAACCTGCTTTGGTTGGCAAACCTGCGGCCAAGCTTCCTGAAGGAGGAATGCTTCTTACACGTCCATGCCAAGATACCGACGAGAAAGTCATGGCCGAGCTACGTGTCTTCAACGGGGTTGAAGCAGGTCGTACAATACATTATGGGGTCTTTGACCCCAAGCTTCTATGTAGCATGATGGATTGCCTATCCGCAAGCTTCGAGTTGACTCGTTGCAGTCGGGATTTGGGCTATGGTCGAGCAGAGATTGAAGACATGAGCATCACTATCCTACAAGATGGTCGAATAAACATGAGAAGAGTAAGCGATGAGGATCGTGTAAGAGAACTCTTCGGAATTATTGAAAGAGCAATATTGGGTTCCGCCATTTGCAACTGCTGTGGCAGTGATCTTCTGACAGTGCTTCTTGGAATTGTTGAGCCCCGGCGGTCCGAAACACATCCGGTTCTTATGGCTGGAAGCAGTTTCTCTCTTGATCAAGAAGTCATTGACCGTGGTCCATCAAAGCTGGATGTAGCTGGTCTTCCTTCCGGGTGTGCACCACTTGCCGAGAAGGTCATTCGCACTAGACATGCACATATTCTATCCATGGCAGAATCTCTTCTGAATGACAAGCGTGCAATCATGGCGGATGAGGATGAAGCGTTCCCCTGTCAATTTGTTAGAATGCTTGTAGCAAACAAGGACCCATCAGTAGTAACCTCGCTTCTAATATGCCTCGGGTCTGGGTTTATTCAGCAAAACGCAATGAACGGGCTTATTGCGTTGAATGGCCTCGTGTTAATGGAAGATGAGACTCTGGGTAATCGTGTAAAGGAATGGCTACAGATAGCAGCTTCAGGCAATAATCTCCCGAGCTACTCACCTAGTTGGACTCCCACGACAATCATGGCCTACGCACATGTCACACGTTTCTCAAGAGCAGTACGGCTCTTTAGTAGTGTCTAAGTCTGAAAGGAATCAATGAATCCATTTCTTTGTTGCATCATCAATGATGGCTCTAATCTTACCTGCGTCGTATCGCTTATCAGGCTGCCACTCTTTAAGGTCACTCCAGCCATGAGCTTCAGCTTCCTTACTAAAGAAGGCCTTCAGGATTTCCAGTTTCTTTTCTTCTGCTGCCGCAGCTTTCATAGCATCCTTGGAGGTAGGATATCCAGAGGGCGGCATTTCAGAGGTTGAGATTATGTACCATACCGAATTGGGCGGTTCAGCTTCACCAATCTTCACAGCAACAATCTCTGCAGGGTGCAAGTCCATGTCTTCCTGGAATATGATGGTTTCACCTATGTCAATGACGCCGGGAACGTCAATCTCGCCATCCGCCGGTGAATAGCACATTTCCTTGTATTCAAAAATCGCCCTGGCAATGGCTTTCCTCAAAAGCTCCAAGGACGTTTCAACTATAATTCCTTCGTGAGAGGTTCTATCAGGTGCTTCTGTTTCCTCAGCCATTTCAATTCATTGCATCCAAGTCACTTGGCTTAACTTAATCTTTCTCCTTTTTGCACTTCGCGTAGATGAAAATGCCTTGAGCACCTAATGACTCCATCTCTCTGTTGCTCTATCAACTACTGTTTGGGTTTTGTCATCTGGAGCAAGACTCATTCTCCACTCACTGACACTCTTTAATTTGACATCCTTCTTCGCAAAGAAATCTTGGAGAATTCTGAAGTTCTGAGCAATGAGTCTAGCACATTTTCTGGCCTGATGGTCATCACATTTGGTGTCTGGACAATCTGCGGAAGTGAAGATATACCACTTATCATATCCAAGATAAGTGGCAACAACAATGGCAGGACAAGGACTGATATTCTCCCGAAACACAACCTGGTCCCCCTCCTTTATTTTAGTCATATCCTTGACGACTGAGCCATCTGGAGATTCAATGCTCTCTTCAAACTCATAGATTACTTTGGTTGCTGCTTTGCGGACCAAATCCAAATCTGCTTTTATAACAAGTCCCTCATCTGAGAAACCTGAGTTTCTGCGTGACACCATAGCCGTTCATGTTGCTGATTGGCTTTTCTCCCTTTATTCTTTGCCACCTCAACATGCATTGCTCCATAAGGTGCAAATCCAACTTCTTAAATGATGCAATGGGAACCCAGATAGGAACGGGGCGAGGCAATGAGAATCACATCAGTACGGTCTCAGGGTTTGGCACATCTCTCTTATTTCGTGGCATCAGAAGGAGAGGCCATGGTTATAGATCCAAGACGCGACGTTGGTGTCTATCTCGAACTCACAAAACAGGAAGCTTCGGAGATTGTCCACATCTTTGAAACACATAGAAACGAAGACTATGTTATTGGGTCACTGGAGCTGCAATATCATATACCTAGAGCCAGGATAGGTCACAGTAGTGCAACTCACTTTGAATATGGGAACAACTCCTTGGGTGACGGAGATATCTTTCGAATTGGCGACATGCAAGTATCTTGCATCAGCACTCCGGGGCACACTGATGACAGTATGTGTTATGTAATTGCTGACATAACAGTGAGTGAGGACCCCCTGGCAGTGTTCACTGGAGATACATTGTTTGTTAATGAGGTTGGCAGAACTGACTTGGTCGACATTAAGAAACATGAAGTGATGTCTAGGAAGCTGTTCAAGAGCTTGCATGAAAAACTACTTCCTCTAGGAGATGGAGTCATTGTCTACCCTGGTCACGGAGCAGGCTCAGTTTGTGGCGGTGACATAGGCAGCCGCGAGTTCACCACCATAGGATATGAACGTGCAAACAACAAGTGGTTTCACATGAATGAGGAGGAATTTGTGAAAGCCAAGCTAAGGCAGAATCTAACACTATCCTCTCACTTCAGACATTGTGAGCATCTCAATACGGTTGGACCTCCAATTCTAGCCCAGATGCCTGATCCGAAGATGCTGGATTCTGATTCATTTGATAATCTATTGAAACAGGATGGTTATGTAGCTGTGGATACGCGTTCTGCTGACTTTTTCGTTTGCGGACACATACCTGGTGCAATCAGCGTGCCTATGAGTGGCATGGGAATGTATGCAGGGTGGATTCTCAGGCCTGATGAAACCCTTTTGCTGGTGCTTGAGAGACCCGACGACCTGAAACAAGCTTTGGCCTATCTTCATCGAGTTGGGTTCGATAACGTGGCAGGATACCTCGGTCCCGGGATGGACGGGTGGTATGACAGTGGAAAGCAAAGAGCAACAGTACTCACTTATTCGATTGAGCAAGTGAAAGAGCTTCACGAATCTGGCGCTGCTGGAATTCTCGACGTTCGTCAGCCTCACGAAACTGAGAAGGAATATATTGATGGTGCGAGTTTCATGCCCTTGACAGAGATCAGAGATTCGAATATGCCGCTTAGTGTGAGCTCTCAGAATGTCATTATGTGTCATGGAGGTGTCCGAGGGACGAGTGCCGCAAGTATCCTACTACGCAAAGGCGCCAAGAATTATGGAGTGTCGTTAGATAGCCTCAGTGGGTGGAAGATTAGAGGCTATCCTCTAGCAACCAAGGGCGACAAATCTACAAGACCTGAAGAGGAGAGCTAACGACGATGGACCGCCAATTGATTTCAGGGCGCTCTGATGTTATTGCAAAGAATGGCATGGTGGCAACATCACAGCCACTAGCCACGTGGGCCGGTCTGAAGATGCTAGCCAATGGAGGAAACGCAGTCGATGCTGCCATTGCGGCAGCCACGGTATTGGATGTTGTGGAACCCTATAGCACTGGGTGTGGCGGAGACGCTTTTGCACTCGTACATCTTGAAGGTGAGGGTTCTCCAAGGAGCTTCAATGGATCCGGTCGTTCTGGGTCTCTGGCAAGTCTTGACCAGTTATTGGCGAAAGGTTGGGATGAAATTCCTACCTTGGGAGGCCCATCCGTGACGGTTCCAGGAGCAGTTCATCTTTGGTGCAACCTTGTGAAGAAGTTTGGAAATCTGGAATTGAATGAGATATTGAAGCCAGCAATTGATTATGCACGAAATGGATTTCCAGTTACACCGATAATCTCTGAGGGCTGGAAATCTCTGGTTTCACGATTCCAAAACGATGAGGCTCACAGAGTTTTCTCGATCAACGGTAGAGGTCCTGAGATCGGAGAAACGATGAAGAACCCTGACCTCGGTCAAGTCTTTGAATTGATTGCTGCTGAGGGACATGAAGCTTTCTACACCGGGACCATAGCCAAGGCAATCGTTGAAACCGTTCAGGAACATGGAGGCTTTCTAGCAACAGAGGACCTTGAGAAACATAAAACTCTGGAAACTCAGCCCATATGCACTGAATACCGTGGAGTTGAAGTCTATGAACCCCCTCCGAATGGGCAGGGATTTGCGGCACTTGAGATGCTTGGAATAATGGAGCAATTTGACTTCAATGTATTTCCCTCAGTTCACCCTGACAGATTCCACATTATGATTGAAGCGAAGAAGTTAGCCTATGCTGATTTGTACCAGCATAATGCAGATCCTACATTCTACAATGTCCCTTTGGAAACCCTGTTGTCTTCAGAATACGGAAGGAGAAGAGCTCGGTTGATTGACATGAAGAAATCTATGCCCCTTCCTAGCACTGGTTTGCGATTGGGAGCAGATACAGTCTATCTGGCAACTGCGGACAAAGAGGGAAATGCAGTGTCTTTCATCAATAGCCTCTACACCGGATTCGGGAGTGGGCTTGTGGTTCCTGGGACTGGCATCAAGCTGCAAAGTCGTGGCAACCTCTTCTCCCTAGATCCTGATCATCCCAATTGCTATGCACCAAGCAAATTGCCTTTCCACACGATTATCCCTGGGGCGTTGTATAGGAAAAGGGAATTCCTAGGGGTGTTTGGCATAATGGGTGGCGCTCATCAAGCGCAGGCTCATGCTCAATTCGTGAGTAACCTGTTGGATTACGGAATGAGTCCACAATGGGCAATGGACCACCCGCGATTTCATCACAATCATGAGGATGATGATGTTGCTTTGGAGCCAGGGTTGCCGGCTACTACATCAGATTCTTTGACTAAGAGAGGTCACATAATAGTTGAGCGGCCTGAGCACACTTTTGGAGGAGGTCAGGTAATCCTGCGGCTACAGGATTCTTGGATAGCAGGCTCTGACCACAGGAAGGATGGAATGGCCGCTGGATTCTAATTCTGCCACTATCAAAAACATTGAACTACTATGTTCTGCCTTATCTCTATCTAGCAGTATGCAGACGAGGTAGAATAATGCCAGAAGAATACCGTGAGGAGAGCGATCTTCTAGGAATTCGCAAGATTCCGAAGGATGCGTATTGGGGTGTTCAGACTCTTAGAGCACAGGAGAACTTTGGGGTTTCTCTGGTCAGGCTCTACAACTACTCAACGCTAATCAAGGCAATGGCGATGGTGAAAAAAGCGTGCGCTCTCGCCAACTTTGAACTAGAGCATCTGGCTGAGAAGGAGGCTAGAGCCATTATTCAGGCTTGCGACGAAGTTATCGCTGGTGAGTTGGAAGACCAATTTGTCGTTGATATGCTTCAAGGTGGTGCTGGTACCTCCACGAACATGGCAACAAACGAAATCCTTGCCTCAAGGGCAAATGAGATTCTAGGTCATCCCCGTAATTCATTGAATCCAATTGATGCTAATGAACATGTGAACATGAGCCAATCCACAAATGATGTTTATCCAACTGCCATCAAGATTGCAACAATCTATGGTCTGAGAGACCTCTCTGAGCGACTAGAACAACTCATAATTGCAATGGATGAGAAGGCTGAGGAGTTCAAAGATGTTTTGAAACTTGGAAGGACAGAGATGCAAGATGCAGTTCCCATAATGTTGGGTCAAGAGTTCGGAGCTTGGTCAGCGGCGCTCAAAAGAGACCATAGACGAATTGGGTTTGCCATGGATGTTCTGAAGACCCACAATATTGGAGCCACAGCAATTGGCACCTCTCTTAACGCAGATCAAGAATACATCAAGCTCGCAGAGAAGCATCTTAGAAAGGTGACAGGACTTTCTGCTCTGGTTACCGCAGAGAACCTTGTGGATGACACTCAGAATACGGACGAGTTCGTTAACGTCTCCGGACTTCTACGAGTTCTGGCAACCAATCTAAGCAAGATCTGTTCCGACCTAATCTTGCTTTCATCGGGACCAATTGGAGGATTTCGAGAAATCAAGCTACCAGCGGTTCAACCAGGCAGCTCCATTATGCCTGGAAAGGTTAACCCAGTCATTCTTGAAATGGTCATTCAGTGTGCTTATACCGTGATGGGTCATGACACAACTATCACATTGGCGGCGCAGGCCGGACAGCTTGAACTAAACGCTTTCGAGCCCGTTATTGCTTACAACTTCTTTCAAGCGCTGAAGGTTCTCAAGAACTCCATTCCAATCCTGACAGAGAAATGCATCAGGGGAATTGAGCCCAATAAGGAGGGCCTTGATGTCGTTCATAGAAGCATTGGATTGGTTACTGCTTTGAACCCAGCTATCGGCTATAAGAATGCAACCAAGGTTGCTAGGATTGCTAAGGAAACAGGCAAATCAATAAGGGCAGTTGTTCTTGAAGAAGGCCTATTGGATGAGGCTGAGCTTGACGGAATTCTTGACCCAGTAAGGATGACTAGGGCAGGTATTCGTAATCAAAGGCATAAAGGTTCCAGCAAAAGGAAAATGGAGGAGTCATGATGAAGGCAAACCCTTTCAATGATGAAGCAAGAAGCAAGATATTGAATCTATTAGAAACACAACTCATTGCGGTTTTGTCAACAAGCAGTGACAACGAGCCCTATTCCTGCTTGATAGGATTTGGATTCACTCCCGACCTCAAACACCTCTTCTTTGCCACGATGCGGGCTCGCCTGAAATATCGCAAGATGAAAGCAAATCCAGTCGTTTCCTTGATTGTAGATACTAGAAGCAACTCTCCAAGTGATTTTCAGGAAGCCATCTCTGTCACATTCACTGGCAAGGCGGTTGATGTTGCAGGTCCTCAACGCGAAATCCTTGCCGTGGATTTGTCCAAAAGACATCCAGCTTTGACTGACTTTGTTAACGAACCTGATTGTGCAATCATGCTTGTGACATTGAGCAGAATATACTTGGTGGAGAACTTCGAATCAACGTCAATCTATGAACTGGATTCAACCTTTTAGCTATCCGTCATAACATCCAATGCAATATTATCTGCATGGTCACCAATCCTTTCTAGGTTCCTGATTGTTTCAACGAAAAGAGTATCTGCTTCAGGCATGCATACTCCCTCTCTCATTCTCTCTTGGTGTGCTTCCTTGAGCTCCCTTTCCAATACATCAACTTTGTCTTCTAGGTTCACCGCAGCTTTTGCCAAGTCTCTGTTCTTGGTTTTCAACGCCTTAAGAGCTGTAGCATAAGTTTCTTCCACAAGATCGAACATCCGGCGTAGATCCCTTATGCCGCTTTTTGAAAATGCAACGCCATTCTCCATTCTTTCCAACGCGAATTCCGCAATGTTCTCAGAAAGGTCTCCTACTCGTTCGACATCTGTGAGAATAGCCAGCATCTTCATTCTCCAGATTATATCGTGTTCTCCAAGTTCTTCTTCTTTGATCTTGTCTATGAATTCTTCAGTGGTTCTGCAGTTGTCATCCACTTCCTGTTCGAAGACTAATACCTGCTTTGCTTTGTCAAGATCTTTTGTAAGGAGCGCATCTCGTCCTAATTGCATCATTGTCAGTGTGATTTCGGCAGTGCGCTGAACCTCTCTCTCCGCTTCTCTCAATGCAACTTGGGGCATATTCAACATCTGCTCATCGAAGCAATGTCGCCCAATGACTTCTCCCTCCTTATCAGGAATGACTCTCTCACAAAATCTCACCATCAAACCAACAAATGGAACCATCACGAAGCTGACTATTACATTGAATATTGTGTGTGCATTGGCGATTTGCCGTGGGATATCTGGCGCAGTAAGTACCACAAGCCCTGTGAATGGTCCTATGATCGGAATGAACATCAGTACACCAATGACATTGATCATCGTCTGAGCTAGAGCAGTTCTTTGTGCAGGCGAAGTTGCCCCAATAGCGGCAACAATCTCCAAGAAGCAAGTACCGATGTTAGCGCCCATGACCAATGCAATCCCTGCATCGAGACGAATTACTCCTCCCATCCCCAGAGCGATAACAAGACTTGTAGTTGCTGAGCTACTTTGGGTAATTCCAGCAATCAATGCCCCTATTA
>JBHLND010000330.1:0-3518 GCA_048937485.1 Promethearchaeota archaeon | reverse complement strand
GAATTGCAGAGTTTGTACGCGCTCTTGACTTTGAAGAATACTATGACTCCATGATAGTAACCTTGTCCCAAGGCAATAAGCAGAAGACAATGCTGATTGCGGCACTGATGCACAAGCCCAAGCTCTTGATTCTTGACGAGCCCTTCTCAGGCTTGGACGTTCGAACAGCCTCGATCATGAAAGATGTCATCAAGATTCATACAGAGAATGGCGGGTCGGTCCTACTTAGTACCCATATAATGGAGGTGGCTCAGGCAATGTGTGATCGTGTCGGAATCCTCGATGAAGGAAAGCTTGTTGCGGTTGGTACGCTTGAAGAGCTACGAGATATTTCGAAGAGAGAGGGAGCGACACTCGAAAAGGTGTTTCTTGCCCTTACGGAACAGGAGGATGAGGTTCGCGAGGGTGTTGACTCACTTAGGGAGGCGCTCTCAGGTTGAAATTCTCTGAGCGCTGGCGTCTTGCAGGGATAGTATCAGCAGAGGTTAGATTCCAGGGTTTTCTGGAGATGAACCCCTCCAATCTGGCACGCGTGAAAGAGAATCCAGAGAGAATTTCACGGAGCATCAAGTCATCTAGCAGATTCAGTACATTCATGACGACTTTCCTTGTTGTCACCTTGGCAGTTGTTTCTGCGGCCATGTCCATCTTTGATGTTGAATTGGGGACGCCTCAGGCACGATTTGCCGCAGGGTTGTCACTGTTCCTATTCCTTAGCTTCGTAGTTCTGATATTCCTGAACCTATCAGTAACGACCGGATTCTTTGCTGCTGATGTGATGAACTTTCCAGCGACGCTCCCGCTAACAAGAAAAGATCTCGATGATCTTTCTCTACTGGCATTCATCAGAGTCTTCATCGCTCCAACCATACTGATTCTGACAGTTTTTCCCATATTGACTCTTATTACAATGGGAGCCGGTTCGGCTATTGCGGCATTTCTGGGTTGTGCTGCGACAGCGTCACTGTCAATCGGCACACTCACAAAAATAGCAGCGTGGTTTAGGAAGAAATCACTTCAAGCAGATGATTCGAGAACATCAACACTGGTCAGAGTTTCTGCGTCTCTTGGACTTGCTGTTGGGATGGTTACAGTCTTCAGCATGGGCAGTTGGTTACCATTCTTGATTCATTTCATTACAGATTTGTCTGGCGGTCTAGCGGGGCAAGGATCTCCGTTTTTGGCGCTTCTCTTTCCATTCTCTTTCGGGTTCCTGGCATCTGCGCTACATTATGGGATTGAGTTTGCAACATTGCTGGCGGCTCTTGGAGCTTCAGCTCTTTATTCGTCTCTTGCAATAGTGTCTTACAAGAAAACAGGCAGTGCACTGCGGGAGGTTGCTATCGGAGGAGTGCCAACAAAGAGAACGCTAGAAGCAAAGGAAGTTACAGTGAAGACTAGTACTGCTCTTGGGGCAACCATTCGCAAAGACCTCAAGCTTGCAACGAGAAACATCGGTTCATCATTCGTGTTCATCATGCCACTGTTCTTAGTTGTCTTCATGTATCCAATGATGGCCGGCTGGTCCGGCAGTGAGCCTCTGCGAAGTATTACTGCACTAATCTCAATAGAATATGGGAATCTGTTTGCCGGCATCACACTTGTATCGATAATGATGTTTGACACACAGGGAGCATCGATTCAAGCAGGTCTTCCACTCACGTCTAGGAAAATCCTAGATGCCAAGGTTGCGATTGGAATGATTCCCTATGTGGGATCAATGTTGATAATCTCCCTTCTCCTGTCGCTGTTCCCACTGACATCACCTTGGATTCTGTTCATATCGTTGATTCAGATTCCATGCGGCTACACAATCTCAATGGCTGTAGGAACTGTCACTTATTGGAAGAGGGGCGATGGTCGAGCCGTGTCAATCAATGTTGTGTCCGACTCGGCGATGGGTTTTCTAGCTGCTTTCATAGGTGCAGCAGTTGGAATAGTTCCCCTAGTTGCATACGGCATCACGATGATTATAACTGGTCAGCACGTTGTTTGCCTCGCAGCACAATTGCTTGTGATGGTGCTGGAACTGCTACTCGTACGCAGGGTGGCCGCTAAGAAGCTCAAGGACTAGTGCCTGCAAAAAAGGGGAAGGAGTGAGAGAACGCTCTCACTCATAGTAGGCATAATACAGTGTAATCAGGAGATCAACATCCCAGGTGGCCGTCTTCCCTGTGTAGTCAAACCAGACAACCCAAGTGTATGTTTCTGAATAGGTTTCTAGGTCTGCGTATGCATCAACGGTGTCGTAATAGTCGCCTTCACCGACTAAGTATGTATCAAGTTCAGCCCAGGTCGCTGCGGCATCCACAACTGCAACGGTCGTTTGATAGACCGCCACGTGAATACTAACGGTTCCCGTATCTCCGCCCATACTGTCAATCGAAATCTCAAAAGTAACATAGGGTACTTCTGGCGTTTCAACTTCACTGGACGAAACAGTAAAGGCACCTCTATAATATACTGCATCAGAAGTCTCGATGTCCGAGTTGTTCCATGAGTTGATGGTTCTCGTATCCCATGCCACAGGACTCCCAGAGAACAGAATGACCGCCACAATGCCTCCTACAATAACTATTGCTATCACTAGAACACACAGAATCTTATTGCAGCCGCCAAGGCATCCACCCTTTTTTGGTTCATCATAATCTGCTGATGGAGGTAATGGAATCTCTGTCATACAATTCCTCCCATATCTTGGATAGAAACTAAGTAATGCACTCCTACTTATTACACTTGTTGGTAACCTAACCAAAGGTCACCTTGGGCCAACCTTAAATACGCACATCGAGAGCCATTCCTGCATCGGCTGGTCAAGAGGAAAATCAAATGAAACCAATGCTAGCTCCTTCGATTCTTTCTGCCAATTTCGCGAACTTAGAAGCTGACATCAAGGCCGCGGAAAAGGGCGGAGCTGACTATTTCCACTTGGACATTATGGATGGGCACTTCGTCCCCAATATCTCCTACGGCCCAATGATTGCAAAAACAATGAAGAAAATCACTGATGTACCACTTGATGCTCATTTGATGATAACGAATCCCCGTGAATACATCCCTAAATTCTTGGATGCTGGAGTAGAACTAATCTATCCGCATATCGAAGCAACTTACGATGTCTTCAGAACAGTTCAGCTGATAACAGAGCTTGGTGGAAAGGCAGGCATAACACTAAACCCAGGAACACCAGTTTCCAATGTGATACCCCTGCTGGATTTGCTGGACTCGGTGATGCTTATGAGTGTCTGTCCGGGCTTTGGTGGACAGAGCTTCATTCCCTCATCGATGGGAAAGATCACAGAGCTTCGGCAACTACTTGACGAGTATAAACCGGAAGTCCGAATTGCCATCGATGGAGGGGTGAGCAAAGACAACATAGCAGAAATTAGAAAGGCCGGCGCTGATTTCTTCATTGCTGGTTCAGCTGTATTCCATTCGAAGAATATTGAGGACACAGTCAGAACACTGAAGAAGATACTAGATAATGCATGATCATCCAAATAGGATTTGAATTCGGA
>JBHLND010000329.1:2565-3519 GCA_048937485.1 Promethearchaeota archaeon | reverse complement strand
CACTGAATCGAGACCCTTGATATCAGGAATAAGTGGTCTCGATCCAGCTGCAATGAAGATGTGCGTTCCGCGAATTGCTTCATGACCAACCTTCAGTGTGTAGTCGTCGATGAACTCACCAGTGGTGTGGTACCAGTCGTATCCATCAGTGCTGTTGATCGCATTTCCAATATTGGTTGCTTCGGATCCAACATGCTCTCTCATCCTTTCCATCAGAGCTGGGAAATCTATTGATTCCACAGTGGCTTTCACATTCAGTTTTTCCGAATGCTGTGTTTGGACAATCATGTCTGCAACATAGGTCAGGATCTTCGTAGGGATGCATCCTCTGTTCAAGCAGGTGCCCCCCATAGGCCCATTCTCTACAATAGCCACTCTCATGCCACTCTCAAATGCCGGGGACGCGAGATTCAGTCCTGCCCCTGAGCCGATAACAATTAAATCATACTCCTTCAAAGAAAAACCCCAAGAAGCTTTGCGTCATTGAATTAACAATAGTGCATTATAAGGCTATTGATGAAGGTGCAGACTCTGGTTTGTATCGATTCCTTAGTTCCATTCTTTCTAGCCAACTCGGTTGTTTTGCTTAGAGAGAAGCTGAAATCGAATAGTGCATGAATATGTGGAATCTTACACAAGGAATGCTATATTCTAGCTCCCCTGTGTATGTTGTGAATGTATCAATTCCAGGAGGACTTGGTGCTTGAGGAGATGGAAAGGTGCCCTATTAGTTACGACACTGACTATGTTGTTCTGTGTGGCAATGCTTCCTAGCTGTGTATCTGCAGCCCTACCAGGTATTGAAGGACTGGGACCGTATGTGGATAAGATCAGATTCGAAACAGTAATTGACAATGATGAGCAAATTCTCTCGCTTCTAAATAATGAAACGGATTCAATATGCGATGAAATGTCTTGGGAAACCATTAACCAAATTGAGGGTGCAGAGGGTAT
>JBHLND010000329.1:0-2555 GCA_048937485.1 Promethearchaeota archaeon | reverse complement strand
GGATTTCAAGGACATATGACAACTCCTTTGGTCATCTGACCATAAATTGCGACAAGTATCCACTGAGTGTTACTGCCTTCAGACGTGCTCTTGCTTTCGCCATAGACAAGGAGCAGATTATTGCGGATGCTGGAGTGGATGCTTTCCCTCTTGATTTACCCCTACCTAAATGCAGCCCTTGGTCAATAGAGGATGACCTAGAGTATTATTACTATGAGTCTAATGTTGAGGAAGGAAATAGACTTCTAGATAATGCAGGATTTCTTGATTTGGATGCTGATGGATATAGAGAAGCGCCTGATGGTACAGCTTTCGATATTGAAATTGAGCCATATGGCTACGGTGCTCATCATTCTCTGATCGGGCATAGCTCTCAAAGTATCCTTCAGGCCTTGACCCGACTATCAATTAGGGCTGAGATTATATTTCCCGATTGGTGGGGCAGTTACTATCGGGACTATGATATGATGGTGTATGTCTACGGGTTCTCCTCCACTGGACTAGAAATGCCATTCCACCTTGAGTACGGATATGGTTCTGAGTATGCAGATATTGAAGACTACAACGTAGTGCATTTCAGGAATGATACATATGATACCTGGATTCCGCAGATGAAATATGGCTCATCTGAAGATGAAATAAGAGAGGCGACATCAGAGATGCTGAAGATTCTCCATTACGAGTGTCCGAGAATTGCTTTATACAGTCTCTACAATTATGGCGTGTATCGTGCTGATAGATTTCAGGGTCATATCCTCGATCCTATTTCCAATATCTTCAATCTCTGGAACTCTCTGAATGTACATGGTGTTTCCAGTCCATTCGGTGGAACATACCGCATTGTTCATGCCTATGACATTGCTCAGTTTAATCACATGGTAGGTACCGGTGGTTGGGACCATCGCCCCCCATATGTCAGCAGCCATTTTGACCTAACACTTCTGAAACGTGACACCAACAACAATTACCTTCCTTGGCTTGCAGAATCCTTTACAACCGCTACTCATGCCGATGACCCCGAAGTACCATCAGGTCACCGTAGGTACACTTTCAACCTCATTGGAAGCGCCTCTTGGAGTGATGGAACTGCTGTAACAGCAGCTGATGTTGCATTCACATTCAACTATTACAAAGATGGTATTGCTCAAGGTAACTTTGCAGGGGAGGGTCTTGAGGATCTTGTCGTGGCATATGCCTCGGGGCCTTATGCGGTCGTATTGGAGCTTGCTTCTGAATCGTACTGGGATTTTGCATACATAGCTGACGCAATAATCATCCCGCGGCATTACTTTGCCCCTTTGGGCATTGACGGGTTCCTTTCATGGGATCCAGTCTTTGGAGATGATTCCCTTATCACGGCTGGACCATTCACTGTTGGTAGTGCTGTGGAAACAGAGTATGTTGAGCTGGAAAGAGATCCCAACTTCTTCTATCGCATCGAGCAACCTAATCCCCCAGTGGTTGAGTCAACAGAATCTGTAACAATTACTGAAGGCACTACTGGCAACTTCATCTCATGGTTTGTTGGCAATGGATATCGGTATGAATTCTACATTGATGAAATCCTAGTTGCAAGTAGCACAATTTCTGGAGGAACAATCTCCTACAATCTCGATAACCTTGGTCCTGGTACCTATGAGTATTCCCTGGTTATTCATGGGCTGGATGGTAGCATCATCATTGGCACCGGAGTCATCTATGTTTTGCCTGAGGTGATAGCAGGCGAAACAGAGGAGGATCCTGATTTCATACCTCTTCTTGTGGCAGTTGCAGTAGGCTTGACCATTATGGCTACGGGGGGAATCGGCATCTTTGGGCGCCCAAAAAAGAAGGGATTTCAAATGAGTAAGTATGACTATTAGCAAAGCCATCCGAATGCCAACAGAGTTATCTAATGGTTTTCCATAATGAATTGGGAAGGAGGGTTGGAATATGCAAACCCGTAGCAATGCCATAGCCTTTGCGAGTCTCATTCTTCTTGCATCCGTTGCTCTCATCTCGGTGACAGGTGCTACTGCTTTAGATACTGAATTGAGAGGTCCGTATGTGGATGGTGTAACGTACAAGATAATCACAGCTGAAGACCAGAGAGTCCTAGCCTTGCTCTCTGAAGAGATTGACATGATTGACACTGTGATTGATCCAGTCTACATACCTCAATTGGAGGCGGCGGCTAACATCGAGATTGACGAATGGCTAAGGAATGGGTATGGGCACTTCACAATCAATTGTGACTCATATCCTCTCAACGAGACCGCGCTAAGGCGGGCATTTTCATTTGCATTGAATAAGGAGTCGGTATGCAGTGATACTTTCAACGGACTAGCATCCCCACTGGACTCACCCCTATCTCTGGCCAATCCATGGAGTATTGAAGGTGACCTGCCTTACAACTACTATTCGGCACATGTTGCCACTGGAAATGCTTTGCTGACTGCAGCGGGCTTTCTTGATATAGATGCTGACGGTTTCAGAGAGGCACCAGATGGATCTGATTTTCAAATCACCGTCGAAGTGACCACTGGGTCTCCAGTCGCTGCCGATTGCGGTTCTGC
>JBHLND010000001.1:0-57059 GCA_048937485.1 Promethearchaeota archaeon | reverse complement strand
TTTGGAAACGATGATGATTATGCTGACAATCTTGCAAAAGCAGTCTTTGACATATATTTCGACTTATTAGATGGGCAACCTAATACCAAGGGCGGAGAATATCGTGTGAACTTATTGCCTACGACAGTTCACATCTATTTTGGACAGGTCACAGGTGCAACTCCAAATGGGAGAAAATCTGGCAAACCATTGTCGGATGGAATCTCTCCGTCGCATGGTGCTGATACAAAAGGGCCTACAGCAGTCATAAAATCAGTTGCGAAAATTGACCATGTACGTACAGGCGGTACGTTGCTGAATCAGAAACTTATGCCGGAGATCTTGGATGATGAGGAAGGTCGGATTAATCTGTTGCATCTGGTCAGAACTTACTTCAAGCTTGGAGGACATCATATCCAGTTCAATGTGGTGGATAAAGAAGTGCTCTTGAAAGCACAGAAAAGGCCAGAGGAGTTTAGGGATCTCATTGTGCGAGTAGCCGGATATAGTGACTACTTCATTAATCTTGGAAAGCCCCTCCAGGATGAGATAATCGCTCGGACGGAGCAGAAGTTTCTTTGAGATGCGGTAAATACTCCTTGCGTCCATACTTATGCAGGACGATAGTATTCTTCTCTTGCAAATGGCCAATCATTACTCTGAGATAATCAGAATCCTCATTTGGAATACCACTATTTCCTCTGACTGATTTACGCATATTGATTGCTATGCCCAGTAGATCTAGACACGATTTTCTGGCTCTCCATTCCCTTTGGAAAGCTATGCTACCTCTCAAGTTGTTTGTGAGCAATTGACAATCTTTAAAAACACACTCCGACTTGGCGCGCAGTGTAGTAAGAATAGCCTAAGTGATTTGACTATTCGACTTTGTGATGATTTTGATATCACACAGGCTGCAAAACTACAAGGTGAACATTAATGGCACATAGAAAGAAGCATGCGCCTAGAAGAGGAAGTCTTGCATATCTTCCTCGTGGAAGGGCATCAAAATTCTTGCCTAGGATTAAAAACTGGCCCGAACATGATGGCTCCGATGCCAGACTACTTGGCTTCGTTGGATTCAAGGCTGGAATGTCTCATGCAGTGATGACAATTCAAAACCCGAATAGTCCATTTCAGGGCCAGCAAAAAGTCATACCTGTCACAATTGTTGACACGCCTCCAATCAGGCCCTTTTCTATCCGTGGATACAAGGCAGCAGCCTATGGTCGAAAGCTTGTTGCAGAGGTCTTAGCGGACAATCTTTCTCCAGATCTGCGAAAAGCAATGCCTCTGCCTAAGAAGTATGACCAAAAGTCAAAGATGAACGAGTTTGAGACACAGCTTGACACACTTGATGAAATCCGAATGCTAATTCATACCCAACCTCGTCTTGCTGGGGTATCGAAGAAAAAGCCGGATATCACAGAATACAAGATTGGAGCTTCAAATGTTCAGGAGGCATTTGAATATGCGAAGAGTGTACTGGGAAACGACATACGTGTCGCAGACATCCTTCGAGAAGGAACTCTAGTTGATTCGATTGCTGTTACAAAGGGACACGGATTTCAAGGCCCAGTCCGACGTTGGGGAGTCAGAATTCTTCAACACAAATCACGTAAGACTAAGCGCGGTGTTGGCTGTATTGGTCCTTGGTCACCAACAAACATCCGCTATACTGTTCCACGGCCCGGTCAGACAGGATTTCATACTCGAACTAGTTTCAATAATGAAGTACTCAAGATGGGCGAGCGTGGTGAGGAAATAACCCCATCAGGTGGTTTTGTGAATTATGGTGTGATACGAGGAGACTATGTCATTCTGTGGGGTTCAATTCCAGGTCCAGTCAAGAGACCAATTAGGCTCAGAATGGCAATCCGGCCAAGGAGTTCTCATCTTGGACAGGTGACTCAGGTGAGTTACATCAGTACTGCATCCAAGCAATAATGGGAGGTTGAGATATAATGACAAGTGTAGCTACATATTCATTGAAGGGAAAGGCTGGCGAAAAGGTCAAGCTCCCTGAGCAGTTCGACACTCCCTACCGGCCTGACATCATAAAGAGAGCAGTTCTATCCGTTCAATCCAAGCGACGACAACCGCATGGGGTAGATGAGCTGGCAGGAAAGAAGAACACTGCACAGAGCTGGCAAACTGGCCATGGAAGATCTAGAGTGCCCCGTGTGAAGGGCAGCGGCACCCCAGCTGCAAATAAGGGCGCCTTTGCTCCTGGTACAGTAGGTGGTAGAGTTGCACATCCTCCCGAGGCAAGGAAAGTATTGATTGAAAGAATCAACAAGAAGGAAAATCGTCTTGCAATCCGATCAGCCATTGCAGCAACAGCAGACAAGAAGATTGTTGGACTTAGAGGACACAAGATTGAATCGATTCCGACAGTTCCACTTGTTGTTGACGACAAGCTCGAAACCCTCCAAACAACTAAGGAGGTCAGGGCTGCGGTTACTGCCCTTGGACTTGAAGAGGACCTTTTGAGAGCTATCAAAGGTCGAGGAATTCGAGCAGGCAAGGGCAAAATGCGTGGCAGGAAGATGAAGACTCCAAAGTCATTCCTGATTGTTGTAAGTAATGATCAGGGGATAGGTAAGGCTGCCCGAAATCTACCAGGCGTTGATGTTGTGGAAGTAAACGGACTAAATGCAGACCTGCTTGCTCCTGGAACACACCCCGGACGACTTGTAGTCTGGTCGAAGTCCGCAATTAAGCGGTTAGAGCAGGAAGCTCTTTTCATGTGAGGTGAGAAGTGATGGATCCTAATACAATCATCATTAGACCAGTAATCACAGAGGCTAGTCTCGAAGCGGTTGATAGCCACAACAAGCTCACCTTCTATGTCGATCGAAGAGCCAACAAGAACACCATTCGATGGGCTGTGGAAACCCTCTACGAGGTCGTTGTAGAGAAAGTCAACACGCTAGTACTGCCTGATGGAAAGAAGAAGGCATTCGTGCGTCTGGCACCGGAATATAGTGCCGCAGAGGTTGCAACCAACCTCGGGATCTTCTAAGGAGGGAATGATATGGGTAGACGTGTTCTCGTACAGCGCAAGGGAAGAGGGACGACTCAGTGGAGAAGCCCCAGCCATAAGAAGATTGCAAGAGCCAGACATCCAAAATGGGCTCCTGATAAGACCTATGTGGGGAAGATAAGCAATCTATACCATGAGTCGGGTAGAGGGGCACCTCTGGCGGAGGTTAGATACGAAGGAGAATCCAAGCTTCACTATATGGTTGCTCCAGAAGGTATCATGATTGGGCAAGTCGTAGAGTGCGGTGAGGATGCTGCACTCCAGAATGGAAATACACTGATGCTTCAGCATATTCCGGAAGGAACACCTGTCTATAATATTGAAGGGAGTCCAGGAGACGGTGGCAAGTATGTGAGATCGTCTGGACTCACAGCTACAATCGTTTCAATTGATCCTAGCAAAGCAATGGTTCGACTTCCAAGTGGACGCCAGAAAGCCTTCAGTCCAAAATGCAGGGCCACAATTGGAATTGTTGCTGGCGGTGGAAGAACTGAGAAACCATTCCTCAAGGCTGGTGCAGTGTGGCATCATACTCGTGGCAAGGCACGAAAGTGGCCTGTTGTCCGAGGTGCTGCAATGAACGCCGCGAGCCATCCGCATGGTGGCGGATCTCATCAGTCACCAGGACGTCCAAGCACTGTCAGCAGGCATGCACCACCAGGTCGTAAGGTGGGTAATATAGCAGCCAGAAGAACTGGCCGCAAGAAATAGAGCTGAAGGGGAATCACCCCCTTCTCTCTCTCTTCTTTCTACTTGGAATTCCATGTCTAGAACTATGTGTAGGTATTACACAAAGTCATATCCCTGTAATTGGTCCTCATTCTGGAGGACTACATATGCGTCTCATTGCTGTACACCTACCCGAAAAGATAATCGAGGACATACAGCGCCTGGTGAATCGGGGTCTCTATCCCAATCGCTCGGAAACGATTCGTATTGCGATTCGAGACCTACTGAAACGGGAGCTTTGGGAACAGAACCTTCGAACCGAAAGAATAAGTGAGGTAGTAGGCCAATGAGAAGCCTTATCGATGACGCAAGGGATCACATTCGTGCCGAAAGGAATACATTAGCCACTCGTGATATGGGACAAGCACGTATCGTTGTGGTAGGTTGTGGAGGAGCTGGCAACAATACAGTCAAGCGTCTGATGACTATAGGAGTACAGGGTGCAGAATGTATTGCAATCAACACAGATAGGCAGCATTTGGCTGTCACTACTGCCCACAGGAAACTATTGATTGGAGAGAGAATAACTCGAGGTCTTGGTGCAGGAGGGTATCCTCCTGTGGGTCAAGCTGCTGCAGAAGAGTCAACCGACCAACTTACGGAGTTGCTCCGTGATGCAGATTTGGTTTTCATTGCTGCTGGATTGGGAGGTGGTACAGGTACTGGTAGTGCGCCCATTGTTGCTGAGATTGCCAAACGCAATAATGCGATTGTTGTAGGCGTTGTAACAATGCCATTTGATCTCGAACGAACTCGACTTGATAAGGCGAATGCAGGTCTTGCTCGATTGCAGGAAAACGTAGATACAGCAGTGGTTATAGATAATCAAAAGCTGATGGAACTCGTTCCAGATCTTCCCTTGGAGGAGGCTTTTGGAGTTGCAGACGAGGTTCTGGCAAACATGGTGAAAGGAATTACTGAAACTATTACTATGCCAAGCCTCATCAACTTGGATTATGCAGATGTTCGTTCGATCATTTGTAATGGCGGAGTGGCATTGGTAGGACTTGGGGAAGCCTCCGGCAATGACCGGGCTAATGAGGCAATTAGGAACGCATTAAACAGCCCCTTATTGGAAGTCGAGTGGAGCGGGGCCACTGGAGCGCTTATACACATCACTGGAGGACCTGATATGTCACTTGCAGAAGCAAATGAAGTGGGTGAGCTCGTATCGCAGAAAATGAGCTCTGATGCTAATGTCATATGGGGAGCTCGTGTGGACCCCAGACTGAGCGGAATCCTCAGAGTCATGCTGATTCTTACTGGCGTGAAGAGCCCTCAACTCCTTCCACGTTCTAAGGAGGAGGCAATACAAAAGACTAGGACTAGTAGGCTTTCCGAGTTAGGGATTCTTGCTTCCCATGTCAGTTCCACTGCAGCAAGATCGGTTTCAACGAAAGCACGAGGATTTGGAAAACTTCCTCCCTTCTCATCTGGGAGGAGCTGGGAAGAACGTCTGAAGCCACTTGAAAGAAAACTTGCAGAACGGAAGCTACCTGATACAAGCGAGTTGGATTTGGAGGAGCTTGGACTCAAAAGAATACTCTAGTGATGTCAGTTGCAGCAGTATGCCTGATGTAATCTAGCTTAGCTAATCGAGTCGCGGACCAGTTTATTGCATCATATTTAGCGATTAATCAAGGCCATGTTCTTTGAACCATTCGTCTGCAATGGCGGCTACACGTTCATAGAGTGGACCTGTGCCATCAACACCCTCGGGGGTGATACGAATCTTATTCATGACCAAAATCAGCTGGGTATCTGGGAAGTACTGTACCCCACCTGGCGGAAATGTCTTTTCGAGCTCCTTAACGAGTCCCTCGAGCGTGATATCCTTCTCAGTAACAGAAAAGGATACTATACCACTTCCATAAATGAACATTCTCGGAATGGGATTACCATCCGCATCTAGTACATCTGAGAGAACTATGCTAAGGGTAGTCTGGTCGATTCCCTTCAGAGTGCCTTTGTACTTCTCGCTAGTCTTTGTCACAACCTCCACGGTTGCTCCAACGACAGAACCAAGCTCTCGATTGAAAGCTCTCATTGCTGCAACATCTGACATAACTATCACCATTTACTTGGTAAAATCAAATGCTGGCTTCAACGATGTTGTTTTAAAAGTGATGCTCCAGCAGTGTGACCTGACAGAGCATTGTGCTTGCCGCCTGGCAATCACATATTAACATCAGGACCATCAATCCGACTTGTTTAGGAGGCAACTAGACTGACAGAGGCCACAGTTCACTTTGCAAGGCAATACTTGAGAGATGAAACGTTACCATGGTTCACTTGTCCAGGATGCGGCAACGGTGCAACAGCCTCAGCATTCCTAAAAGCAGTAAAAGACCTTGGACATGAAGACTTGAGTGAGTTTGCCTTTGTTTCAGGAATTGGGTGTGGTGCGTGGATTGTTTCACCGCATTTTCGAGCGGATACACTTCATACTACTCACGGAAGAGCAATTGCCTTTGCAACGGGCCTTAAACTAGCAAGACCAGAGCTGAAGGTTGTTGTGATAAGTGGAGATGGAGACCTCGCAGCTATTGGTGGAAACCATCTAATCCATGCAGCTCGGCGCAACATAGACATGACAGTCATATGTTCGAACAATTATATCTACGGAATGACAGGTGGACAGGTAGGACCCACCACCTTCACAGGAGATAAGACTGCTACTACTCCTTATGGAAATCCGGAGCGTCCATTTGATATCTCTCGTCTGGTGGCAGCTGCAGGTGCAAACTATGTGGCAAGATGGACAACTGGACACCCCCTTCAGGCGTCTCGTGCAATGAAAACGGCCCTTCAGAGAAAAGGGTTCACTTTCATTGAGATGCTGAGCCAATGTCCAACTGCCTATGGTCGAAGAGCCCAGGCTGGAGATGCAAAGGAGATGCTAGCATGGTTCAAGAGGCTTCCTGTAAGGAAAAAGGGTGATCCTGTTGACTACAAGATCCCAACGCATGATGGTATTGACTTGGGTATCTTTGTAGACAGGAACGAAACTTCCTTCTCTGAATCCTTGAGAGATACTTTTTCGCACCTTGGAGAGTGAACAATTCTGAGAATAGAGGTTCGTATTGCTGGAACTGGTGGCATGGGGGTTGTTCTAGCAGGAGTTTTGCTTGGTTATGCTGCCGTAACACATGCAGGTCTTGATGCAGTACAGACTCAGAGCTATGGATCAGAAGCAAGAGGAACGGCGGCAAAGAGTGAAGTCATTCTGAGTGATGAGCCCATACGTTATCCCAAGGTGCGTGAGGCGGATTACAGCATACTGATGTCACAGAAGGCTTTTGAGATGTATCTTGGCGGAGCTAAGAAAGGAAGTGTATTATTGATAGACCCAGATCTCGTAGATGCTGGGAAGATGGCTGATTATGAGATAGTCGAGATACCCGCCATGAGAACAGCAGACAGTTTAGGATTGCGGCTTGTGTCCAATATGGTGATGTTAGGTGCACTTGTTGAAAAGTCCAAGGTGTTTCCATTGGAAGCACTGGAACAATCGCTTAAGGATATGATTAAGTCAAGCGCACTTCAGATTGATATTGATGCAGTGAGAGCTGGCGCAAATCTTGTTTAGCCACCGTGGACTAGAGGCAGGATAACTACTTGGTCTCCCTCAACAATCTTTGATTGCAGGCCGCCTGTCAATGCAGTGTCAACTTCATTAAGTAGTATCAAGGCATCACGATCAATTAATTCTGGACTATTCCAAAGTTCTCTAATTTCATCATGATTGTGTAGAAGAAGCTGTAGCACTTCACCTATGGTTGAATTCTCCTCAATTTCGATTACATAGTTAGGGGATTCGATGCGGGCTGCAATTGGACCTCTGAGCCTAACAGTGACTCTCATGACTATCAGTTTTGGGTGTGAATATGCTTTTGATAAAGAAACCGGAGTAGATATGCTTGAGAATAACTAGGGTCTGCGTTTTCGTTTTTTTCGGTCCTTAAATCGGAATATATTGACTCACAAATGGTTCATACAATTCACAAAGGATGATTTTTCATGACAATCGTTGAATTAGCTGAAAGGCCAGAGATTGAGGAATCAGTACCTCAACATTGGCTTTCAAGGATCAATCTGCTAACCCTAGCGGGGATTCTGTTCACAGTCGCAATAGTATGGCGACTCGTTGATGTAGTTGCTCTTCGTCTAGGAGATACCTGGCTAAACATCATGCCCTCCAAGATTTTCCCGCTCCTCATTATTGTTGGAGTCTTCTGGAAGTATCGGAGAAAGGAAGTTGGGACAGTTCTGGGGCTGGCCAAGGACAATTATTTCAAGACGCAGATAGTCCTCGGATTGGGCATATTTGCAACATGGCATATGTTGTTAGATGTAATACCCCTTGTAGTCTATGCAACTTTCTTTGATTCCTCGTATTCCCTTGACTTCAGAATAGTCAGTATAGAGCTACTGTGGTACTCGTTGATTTTCTTTGTTACAAATGGTTTTCTTGAAGAAGTTCTCTTCAGGGGAATACTGCAGAATAGTATCAGAATGAAAATCGGAGTCGTTGGTGGCATAGTAATCTCAGGCATCTTTTTCGGGGTGTGGCATGCAATCTGGCCAATCATGAATGGAATAGACAGCCTGTTTTCAGTTGGACAGGCTGTTTCCATGGTGGTGTTCTCAGCCATATTTGCTACAATGTATGGGGTGTATTACGAGAAATTCTCAAGTCGCCGTACTTTAGTGGCTCCAATAATTTCACACACATTCATGGACTTCTTCAATGAGCATTTCAAGTTTGGTCCCGAGCCGCTAGTTCCAGGTCCTGACTATGTCTATGCGAATCCAGCTATATTAGGAATAACGATTCTGTTCTTCCTAGCCGGGTATGTTGGCTTAATCATCTTCTCATGGAAACTCAGAGTTGAGATTGTCAACGCAAAGTGGAATGCCTTTGTAAGGCATCTAAAATCTATACTTAGGAGAGAGAGTCATAATGCAATCTGAAGTAGTATTCGTTTCGTCAGCCGTATCGACCATAGTGTCAATGATTGTGGCTACATATTTGATACACAAGTGGTACAATCAGAAAACTCGTCTGCCATTTGACTTACCTTTGATGTTTGGCATAGTATTTGTTGCAAGTGCGGTTAGTCAGTTCATTAAGTCAAGTCAGATGGTGGGACTTCTGCCTGCAACATTAGAGATATTCAGAGTCAGGTCTCTTGTAATCGCTTGGATATTTTTGCCTTGGACACTTGTCCTTCTGCGAATCATGTGGCCAAGCGGTGAAAAGTGGCATATGCGACTATGGGGAGTTCTCACAGTTGTAACCATAGGCATGTCCCTATTTGCAGCAAGTCAAGCCTTAATACAGACCTACCAGACAACTTGGATTTTGATTGTTATTATCGGCGTGATAATCACGTTTGCAATAACTTGGAAGACTGGGCGTTTAAAGGAAGTAAGAAGCGAACTTGTTCTTCTTGGATCACTTCTGGCAATAGTAAGTCAGATTGGTCAAATCGTGTGGGCTGCTGTTGGCCTGTCATGGATTGCTGATGTCATTACGGTTCTAAGCATTACAGCTTATACACTTGCACTGATTAATCCGTGGTTTCAATCCAAAGAGGTCCTAATGTCGTCAGAAACAGTCTATGTGACTGGGTAAAATGAACGGCAAGCTTCCCACTTGGGAGTGGGGAGCTGCCCCTATTTATCCGGTCTACGCTAGTCATTAGTGCCTCTAAGCAACTCTTCGAGTTTTTGGGGGCTCATTTTGCCCGCCTTATGCACCTCAATCTTTTCAATATCGTTAATGGTTACTTCTGCAGGTCTGAAGATATCTGAATCTATCATGTAGAATTCAAACTTTGAAGCCTTGAGAAGATCATAGAATGACTTGCAATAGTACGGAGAGGAGGAGAAAGGAACCAAATCAACCATTGAGGCTATGTCGTCATCTTGACCACTTCGAATGATGAAATGAGCTCTTCCCCCATAATGAATACAATCGTTGTTCCGTCCCATGGCCAGGTCATCCTTTTCGACCAGGGGAGCAATTGGAGCTGTACCATGAGCCGTCCTTATCTTGTCTGGACTCAGGCCAAGCCTGTAGAGCCTGAAGATAGCAGTTTCTATGATTCTGGCAGATATCTGTACGGTCCCAGCTGCACTTGCAGTTGGGACTACTATGCAATAAAGGTCAGAAGTGGAAATGCTGCATTTATCTGCAATGTGATTTGTCACGTTCTCCGAAGGTAGTGTTCTTGTTTCAAGAACTACAACACCAACGCTTGAATTATCCTGGTAGTCTATCTCTGTATAGATTTTACTTCCAGCAAATGCTAGTGCTCTGGCGGGTCCGGAACCTATAGCAGAGAATTCACCGACTTTGATATTCCAGTCAGAATACTGTGATCCTAGAATAGATATGGAGGGGTCATCAGCGCCTACAATGACTGCGGGCAGTGTCATTTCATTAAGGTGTGTGTAGCCCAATCTGACTGCTCCCAGACCCCCCATGCATAGCTCACCAATTAGCCGTCCGAGCTCCATGCACCCCAAAGCATTAGCTCCAGCATCAATCACAGTGGTCCCATTCTCCAGCTCATTCACTTTGCATCCTAGGTCCTCTCTTAGGTCAATGATTTCATTAAAAATAGCGAGAGCGTTCTTGTTGATGCTAGGCTGCATTATTCGATCTCCTTGGGACAGCTAATGATGAAAATGCCGCTCTATCTGATAAAGGCTCCAGATAGGCGATGAATATTGACTATTGGGGCTGTGAATATGCAGTCAGATGCATGACTTCCTTCAACGTGGTTTCGGATGTTTCCAGCAAAGGCTTTATAATGTTCACAGCCGGCCCTTCAGCTGAGGAAGTGGACATGTCTCAGAATATGCCAATCAAGGCTCTTGAATCAGTTCTTAATGACGTGATTTCTATCAAATTAAAGGACCAGAGAATCTTTCGTGGCCGTTTGACACGATGTGATATGTACATGAACCTCACATTGAGCGACGCCGAAGAGCTGGAGAAAGACGAGATTAGAGCCAAATATGGCCAGCTTCTTCTGCGAGGAAATAACATTCTCTGGATACAGATACCTGAATAGTGGTATCAGCGTTCTATCTCACGACGATAGCGTTCAACGAGTTCAATCAGATCTTCTTCTCCCTTCTGTCGTGCCCGTTCCTTGACCAAAGACATGAAGCTCTGCAGCTGTTGCTCAAACTTCTTTCTACTAATGAACGCAAACTCATCAACTCTCTGCAGTTCAACTTCCTCAGCTGCAATAACTGGAATGACGGCTTTCACAAGTTCGTCTTCAGATAAGTGAGATAATGGCGAATCTGCAATAACCGCTCGAATTTCATGCTCAATCAGGATACCTGCAGTTTGTGGACCTCCACCACTTGCGTCTTCAAAAAGAACTATGTCACCGGGTTTCAGACGGACCTTTTGATTACACTCTTCGATACTCTCTCTAGTGAAGTGTGGTATTACCTTTACGGCAAGCATATCTCCTCGCATCTCAAGACGCTTTACTCCCTTTAGCAACTCCAAACGTTTCTGCATCTTTCGCAATTGCTTGCGAAGAGTTTCTGACTCCATTTTTACATGTTTGATTTCCGTTTCCTTCTTTGATAATTCTCGATCCCGCTTGATTTTCCAATAATTCTCCTTGCTGATGATCTCTAAGCTCCGATCAAGTTCACTCTCACGGAATCTCAGATACTCGATGAAGCGTTCTTGGTCCTCAAGTTTCTCGTTAAGGACTAGATTCTCGGATTCCAATTCCTCATACTTTGCTCTAAGCGAATCGTAACGTTCTTGTGTGAGAGGTTCCTCAGCTGAGGGCGGCTCGGGTTGAACGTCAACTTCTTCAGATTCTTTATAGAGAAGGCTCGAAATGGCCTCACTAACTGGCATTCCTTTTATGACTAGGGCTTTCAGGTGGTTCCTGTCTATTACAAGCTGCTCATCTCTTACCTTCTTGTCAATCTGCTGTAGTTTGGGAAGAAGATCTCGATACGCATACACGGCTGCTGTTAACGCGTCGCGTTCGTGAGCATTTCGGACGCGGATACCGTCTGAGAACTCGCGGGCAATCTCTTGTTTTTCAGCTACTGAGATCTCTCTCTTTGGAACAAAGAGTTCAGCATTAACCGTGCTTGCAATTTTCTTCACGAAGTGAGGTACTGGATTTACATCCGTAGCAATCATGACCGGGATGCCGCGTTCATACACTTGTCGTATGATGTCTTCCCTGGTTAGCGATTTCCCGCTTAATAGGAAACGTGCTTTGCCGTCTAGTGACAGCAGGCATATTGCCGCGGTTGAGCCAGGGTCAATTCCCAGAATGAAGTATTTTGGACGTAGTTGAACGGAGATAGGTTTGGGTTCTAGAGGGAGGAATTCAACTCGTTTTCTCACTGGCGAGATGATTATGTTGAAGTCTCCACCGCGTTTGGGTTCAACGAGTTCACGAATAGTAGGAAGAGGTGCATATGCGACAATACGAGCACTTGAGTAGCCAAAGTCAGACTCTCTTATGTCAATGTCATAATCAATTCCTGCATCCTTTACCTGCGATTCAATGAAACGTGTCATCTGCTGTATCTGTGAGTGGACTTTGCGTCTGAATCTATTGGCACTCTGTCCACCCCGACCAGGCTTTCGGCCTCTACTGACCTTGATCTCTGTCTGTTCACCAAAGCATTCCAGACTATGACCAACGCCTTGCGACGTTAAGTGGGCGGCCAATCGAGCAGCTTCTAGAGGCAGAATCTTGCCTCGAGCAACTAATCCATAACGCTTTGCAAGTCGTTTGAGTGAGATTTGGTGTGGAGGTACGCCTGTAACCTGAACAATTCTGGTTTCAGGAGGAATTTTATCAACTAATCGGAAGAGAGTCTTGCTGTCAGGTACTATTTCGAAAACATTGTCCGTGCTAAGCCACTTTGGACGGATTTCTCGAACGAGTTTGAGAAGCCCATTGCGCGAGATTTCTTCATACTCGTTAAGGATGACTCCTTCTCTCATTATGACACAAGCAAACTTTGGACTTGTTTTTGACCTTGGACTATGTGAAGGTAAAATATCGAATCCTATGATGAACACACTTTCATCGTCCATTAGCTCAGCACTCAGCATCAATTTCGTTGGATTGGCTATAAGGATTAAGTTATCTTCAGATATGTACCAATGGAAAATCCAGAAGTGTAATAATTCCAGTCTACTTAATGTGTCTGGTTCATCTTTGGCAGGATGTCTTCCTCTTCTTGCCAGGACTATGACTGCTCCAGTGATTCGTACTAGAAATGCTCCTAGGATTAGGAGAAAGAACAGATTAACTGGACCATTCCGTGAATGAACAACTAGTGCGTTTCCTCGAACAGTCATAATGGCAATTCCATCGAATCCAGAGGTTTAGTCATGTATGCGATTTTTCGTATCAATTCCCATCAACCGACAAATCCGTTCATCAAGACTTTTTCATGCAGTTTGAGTGTTGATTTGGCAGGAGAAAAACAGAACGCAAAGATTTCCTGCATTTGTAGTTCACTCATTGTTAATTTGCAGGAAATGAGTTATGTGTAAACAACAAGTATATTAAAGGAATGTTAAAGCAACTTGCTACACTCTGCGAGGTGGTATAGCTGTCAGAAACACTACAAATCAATGACAACGACGCAATTCTGCGTATTGGACGTGCATTGTCATCCAAAACTCGACTGAAAATACTAAAACTACTGCTCCAGAAAGATAAGGATGCTAATGTGACAGAAGTGGCACGACATCTTGGCGGAACAGAAGCCAATGCTAGTGCGCAGATTAAGATTCTGAATGATGCTGGCCTATTGGATTGCCGTTATGAACCGGGTCAACATGGGTTGAAGAAGATCTCTTGGACCAAGATTAAGAAAATCGTCATCGAGTTGGAATAGCCCGTAGTGGAATCCCCTTGACCAAGAGTGGGATTCCCGAAACCTATTTTCTGGGCAAGCTTGTGCATTTCTTGTTCACGTTTCACTTCTGGCTAGATGGATTTTCCATGTACCAATTCTCTTCAGAATACTATCGCGTTCCTCTGGTCGAATTGCTTTGTTGCCACGCGCGCGAAGGAATTTCAGGACTACATCAATGTCATGTGCGACCTTATCCTGGGAGTTCCCATCAGGAAGCAGGTACTCCTTTGCCGCTTGGAGATATTCTGCGATTACTTCTGCAGGTGATTCACCTGTTCTCAACTCATGCAAAATCGGGTCTAATACTCGTGCAATTCTAGTATTTGGAATGGAAGTGGCACTGTCATCAGTAGGTTCGGGTGTGGTGCTGTGTTTTGCTTCGACTCTGTCATTCTTATTCTCTTCATCATCAGCAAGCTTGGAAACTTCTGAAAAGATGGGCACTACTGGCATAGCGCTTCTATCATTTGAATTCGGCTCTGCAATATCCAAATGTCGTTTTAGTTCATGCAGCTGGTCAAATAAATCAACTAACCCCGACTGCATCTTGTCGATCAGTTTGCGAATTTCTTCAGGGTTTTTATCAGACATTTTCACTTAGTCCCCAACGGTACTCAATCCGTTTTTCATGACGAATCAATGGTATTGGCTTTTGACTGTTTTGGGGAAGTACTCGGTCTTTTGGGAGTTTTATCATTCTTTTTCAGCGCTTCTGATAGACTTCGGGCGGTTCCAGTAGGTTCGAATTTTCTTTGACGTATCTTCACAAAAGCTGGAACAGATACAACTTCGCCGACAAAAAGCGCTTCACCAACTTCAAGGGTAGTGATGGCATCGATAGATGACCTGTCAATTCCTTCACTACTGCGGCCTATATGATCCAAGTCGTACGGGTTTGTTGTTCTGAGTATTGCTTGATTGCTGCATTGGCTCAGGACCGTTGTAGAGAGCTTGACTGGGCGCTGGGAGATTAAGCAAAGAAGAGCAAAGAACTTCCTTCCTTCTCTAGCAATAGTTTCGATTCTTGCTTTTGGCAGAGCGAGTTCATGGCGGCTTTCAGGACAGAATTGATGTGCTTCTTCTAAGACCAATAGGAAAGGTGGGATTTTTTCTCTTCTCCTAAGATACAGGAGTTCGTTTGTTAAGTGAGATACAACAATCTGCTTTTTCTTGAGACTTATGAAGTCACTTAAATCAATTAGAGTGAGTTTCCCAGGCCTAACTATTTTTTGAATATCTGGAACTGACTCTTTTCCAAAAAGGCCTGTGCCCTCAAGGTTAATCAACCAGCCAATAAGGGCTTCACGTGTGTTTTTGCTGATTGTTTCATCTAGTCTTACATAGTCTATAATGTCATTGAGTGTGAAACCGTTCTTGGTTCTGCTCTGCATCTCAGAAACAACACGTCTCAAGTCACGTACCTGAATTGAGCTCATATCAGCTACGAGAGATCCTATTGCTTCTGCAGATAGGGATTGGACAGCCACTTGGAAATGCGATGCCCGTATTTGCTCAACTTCAAACGTTCCTTTTGGAAGACCCAAATCCTCAGAAGTGAGGTCTTTCAAATAGGAATATTCTCCGTGGACATCCACTACCACAACAGCAAGCCTTCCAAGTTCCTTCTTTCTTGCCAGTAACTCTTCCAATAGGACTGATACGAAATAGGATTTTCCAGCTCCACTCATTGCCAGAATTGCCAGATGCTTGGAAAGAAGACGATCGATTGAGGGCGTAAATGCTAAACTGTGATGTGCTAATGTGCCTAAGTTTGGACCATTCGAATCAAGCTGTAGAAAATCTGAAAGTGTTTTATCATTCACACGACGAACTGACGCACCTGGTGAAACAGCAAAGTAGGGCCTAGCCGTTCTATTTCCAATCCATAGACCTAGGACTTGTGCTTTTGCAACAGTGTACTGCCACCGGTCTGTAGGAAAGATTGACCGTAATGGTTCACCCCTTGATTGGTACTCTCTTACTGCTTCAGCATGCTGGTAATACCTATTGATACGAATAAGGTCACGAATCCTTGCAATCACTATTCCATCATCAGTGACGATAGACACAAACTCGCCTCTTCGTGCGGAAATGACACCACCATCGGTTTCCACAACGAATGAGAATTCCATTACGTTTGGCGTGTCTTGTTCGCAAATCACTGTACCAATTCTAGTGGGAGCCGTTTCTTCGGCCAACTAGCTACCTCCGAACGGATTTCTTGATCTCCTCTTCTCAAGAGTTGAATAGGTCAGTCCTGAGAGAGCCATCAGTCTGTCTGTCACGAGTTGAGTTTCATTCATTGATATTTTAGCCCGTGCATCAGCTTCCAGAATTGGGGTAGGAATGCCATATTCTGGATGTTGCCAGGATAAAGGCAGGATAACTGATAATGCTTTGTCTATTTGCTCAATTGGATTGTCATTTCCAGCAAGAATCTCTATCCGCACAGGAAGATCGTCGGCGGCCGCTCTCAGGTATGTAACCCAAATTGATGATGCCCAAGTTGAAATATCATCAGAAAGGGAATTGGAATTCTGAAGGAGTTCAGAAGAGTAGCGAAATGCGAATGATCGCTCTCCCTCCTCTAGAAAAGTATCAAGCAAGTCGCAGTCTCTAGAGATTCTCAGTAGCCATCTATAGTCAACACCTTGCATCTTTTCAAAGGCCGATGGATTACGAAGTATGTGGGGAAGTATGTCACCAAGAATATTTACAATTCGCGTAGACCGACTGTCCTTCACGATTCCTACTAGAGTTGTGTCCTTTTTCTGGGCTCTTGTATACAATTGCCTATAAAGCGCAGTCACTTCTTGGAACTTCTCATATACTACTGAGCCGTTTTGAGGGCGGTCTCGTGGATGATAAAAGAGAGAACCATCTACCAGAATCAAATCGGTTTGAAATTCTTCGAGAACTTTGATTGTGACTCTAAGCTCTGCTGCAACTCTCTCCAATGATGCAAGCTGATCAAGTTCCGGACCGGGTAAAGTTAGCATTACTGGACGAATAGTTGGTTCCGGAAAGGCCTTGGGAAAGAAGTCAACATGAGGACCTTCTTTCGGACCAAATGAGAAAACAACTGCAATACCTCGAGTTAGTACAAGGTCCATTGATCTGAAACGCTTTCGAACTAGTCCACCATCTACGCCGGCAATCCTCAGTCCAGATAGACTGGTTGGCTCGATCCGCTTTGAAAACCTAGTTTCAGCCAAGTTTGCTGCAACAGCTGGATATTTCGCAAGATCAATTGTATCTTTTAATTCAGAAAAGACAAGCCCAAATTGCTTTCTGGTCGATTCGATTTTCTCTATCTCCTCAACTAGCATTGCAAGCACTGTGTCGAGGTTCTTGTCCACTACTTTTTCCCTCTCTGCTTTCTGTGTTCCAGCGCCGCTCTAATAAGACCCAAGTAGAGTGGATGCGGAGTGTCGGGTCTTGATTTGAACTCGGGATGATATTGGACACCAACCCAAAATGGGTGGTCAGCTAATTCTATTGCATTAATTATCCTTCCAGTTGAATCAAAGGCTGATACGATCAGTCCATCCTGTTTCATCTTGCTGAGATATCTATCAATCAGGTGGTATCTATGCCTGAATCTTTCACGAACGTTGGTGGTGCCATAGATTGAATGAAGACGTGTACCTTCAACTATCCTTACCTCATGCCCACCAAGACGCATTGTCCCACCCTTGTCGGGTATCAGTTTCTGCTCGTCCAGTAAATCAACAACTGGATATAGGCTGCTTGGTTCAACCTCAGTTGTGTGAGCTCCCTCCCATTTCATTATTCGTCTTGCAAAAGCGACAGTTCCAAGCTGAGCCCCATAGCAGATACCGAGAAAAGGTATCTTTGTATCAAATGTAGCAGATGCTGCGCAAATCATGCCTTCAACGCCGCGCTCTCCAAACCCTGGTGTCAGAAGAACTCCATCCACGTTTTTGAGATCATCACGTAAGGCTGCATCATCACATCGTTCTTCTGTTTCAATCCACTTTATCTCAAGATTCACCCCATTTGCTATGGCAGCGTGGGTCAGTGCCTCATTGATGCTCTTGTAAGAATCACTTAACATCGTGTATTTGCCGGGCATAGCAATTACAACAGATTCCGAGGGGGCTTTGAACGCTTCAAACATTTTTCTCCAAGTGCTAGTTTCAGCAGTACGTTTTTCCATTCCAAGATGCTCTGCAAGTATGTCCCCGAGACCTTGATCCTCAAAAGAAATGGGAAGTTTGTATATTATTGGAATATCTGGATTAGAGATTACTTGTTTCTCAGGAACATTGCAGAATAAAGCGATTTTCTGCACCGCTGATTCGGGTAGCTCTTTTTCGGCTCGGCAAATAATAAAGTCGGGTTGAACACCAAGACCCTGAAGTGTGTGTACACTGTGCTGGGTTGGTTTTGTCTTAAACTCACCAACTGATGGAACATAGGGAACAAGTGTTACATGGACTGAAGCAGTCCGGTTTCTCCCAACTTCTCCGACAAGTTGACGTACGGCTTCTAGGAAGGGCATCGCTTCGATATCCCCAACGGTGCCTCCTATCTCCACTAGCAGTACATCGGGCTTTTGCTCATCAACAACCTGCCAAATTCTGTCTTTAATTCGGTCCGTCACATGAGGAATTATCTGAACTGTACGCCCAAGAAATGTTCCTTTTCGTTCTCCAAGAATGACTGATATGTAAATCTGGCCAGAGGTGATGTTTTGAGAAGGATGTACTTCCATTCCAGTAAATCGCTCATATGTACCAAAATCAAGATCAATTTCAGAGATTCGGAAACTGAATCCTTTTGCAGGTTCGAATGTCCAAGTTTGATCGGTCACAAATACTTCGCCATGTTCAACAGGATTGAGTGTTCCGGGATCGATGTTCAAGTAAGGATCAATCTTGATTATGCGGATATTATACCCTCTGAATTGGAACAGCTTTGCTATTGAGGCGGTAGTGACACCTTTGCCAATGCCTGAGAGTACTCCTCCTGTTACGAAAACAAACCTTGTCTTGCTTCGGTCCCAGCTCAAGTATTCCTTCCTCATTTACTTGTATAGTAAGTCCATACTGGCTTACAATCAAGATTGATGCCGCACTCGTAGGGAATCGTATAAATCGTTCGTTGAAACGGTGGGGTTGGAGCCAAATGGGAACAAGGAGGAAGGGCTTTATCAGATTCTGATGGGTGTTGATGATGTGTTTTGATTATGATTGAAAGCATAGACACCAAAGCAATCATGGAACGTTTTGAGATGCAGTTTCTGATGGATAATCGAAGATGCATCTTTGATGTGGATGTTCCACGGATTGTGATTGCTGGGCATGAGATGGGGCCCTTCAAGAAAGGCCAAGAAGCCAGTCTACCAAATTGGGCGATAGAGAAACTATCATCTCGTGGACTTGTCCATATTCATCGAGATGACGAATACGAGTCAACAACGGGCCTTAAGAGATTCTATCATACTGAAAAGGGGCAACCATACAATCTGCAGCAATTTCCGGAATTCATATACACAGCATCTGCAAGAAAATTGCTGCGGCTTCAAGGCGATAAGACCTCATTGGACCCGAAACGTTACGAAGATATTGAAAGTATCCAACAGATGCTTTCAGTCATGGTGGAAACACGTCTAACCAAGATTCTTAGCATTGCCAAATCGGGTGCCTATCATGATAAGCGTAGACAGATGGCTCATGAAGAGAGATGGCTGCTTGATAGACTAAACTACTTGATTTCTGCTTGGCGCGAAATGTTGAAGGAATAGTTCGCTGATAGATGTATCAAATAGCGATTTGCTGGACTGCAATAATGAATGAAAGGTCTTGGCAGAGTTAAAAAGGCCATCTCATAGCTGACGAGAGCGCAATTAATATTCGGTCTGATATACAAGGGTTTGAAGATTAAACTCTAATCACCAATCCATCTGTCCACCGATTTATGAGGCACACAGATATGTCAACAGAAATGGACTCTACTCAGGAACGTTTTGAAACTTTCCTGCGGACTTACAAGGACGATAAGGGTAATGAAATCTATCGAGAACGAATTCAGCTGATGCAGACAAATGAGGAAACATCACTCTTCGTTGATTTTGAGGACTTGTTCAACTATGATATTGCGCTTCAGGAGGATGTGTCTGATGACCCATTGTCGTTCTTGGAGGCTGCAAGTAATGCACTGCGTGCCATTCTACGATCGTATCAGATGGATGAGTACATTAGCTACGTGGGAGAAGATGCGATAAAAGTTCGATTTGTAAACTATACGCGCGAAGTCAAGCTTAGACATATACGTTCAAAGCATATCGGAAAACTGATTCGAATCGGCGGCATAATGATGCGTGCTAGTGAGGTGAAACCCCTCCTTGTAAGCGCGAGATTTCTTTGTAGGGTTTGCATGACGGAGATTCCTCAAGAACAGGAGGAAGGTCGGTATACAGAACCACCGCTTTGTCCAACTTGTGGGAAGAAAACTCCAATGCGGCTTATGCTCGAGCGATCCCGTTTCATAGACTGGCAGAAGGTACGAATTCAGGAGTCTCCTGAGGAGCTTCCACCAGGACAGATGCCAAGGTCCGTTGATGTTGTACTAAAAGGAGACATTGTAGATATGTCCAGACCAGGGGACTTGGTGAAGGTCACGGGAATTCTTCAGACTTCCCCCGATTTTAGTCGTCGGGGAGGAAAACTTGCTACATTTAGCGTATTCATTGAAGCCAACGGAGTCGAGATAGCTGAGAAGGAGTATGAGCAAGTAGAAATCACAAAAGAAGAGATGAAGCAGATAAAGGACCTAGCTGAAGACCCCTATGTTCATCAACGGATTTTTAGATCTATTGCACCCTCAATAAAGGGTCATGATCATATCAAGGAATCAATTGCCTTAATGCTATTTGGAGGTTATGATAAGGAACTAGCTGATAAAACCAAGCTAAGAGGACGATCGAATATCCTTATGATAGGAGATCCTGGTACGGGTAAGAGCCAGATTCTGAAGTTTGTAACCCGTCTTGCAAATCGAGCACTGTATACATCGGGCAAGGGTACGACTGCGGCAGGTCTTACAGCAGCTGTTGTCCATGACACAGAAACGGGGGCAATGACTCTTGAAGCTGGAGCACTAGTGTTGGCCGATCAAGGGATTGCATGTATTGATGAGTTTGACAAGATGGATCCTAATGATCGTACGGCAATCCATGAAGCGATGGAACAGCATACTGTCAGCATTGCCAAGGCAGGAATAATTGCAACTCTGAATGCACGAACCTCAATCTTGGCGGCTGCAAATCCTACTTTGGGTCGTTATGAGTCATCACTTTCAGTTCAGGACAACATCAAGCTTCCTTTTACAATACTTTCCAGATTTGATTTGATCTGGATTATGGTTGATACTGTAGAGGCAACAAGAGACCGGGAGATAGCCAAGTTTATTCTGGACATGCATCAGATGAAGCCTGTTCATGCAGAAGAAGACATAGCGCCACTGGATGCAGACTTTCTCAGGAAATACATAATTCACGCAGGTGAGATTAAGCCGCTGCTAAGCGCCGAAGCTGCTGAGGTTATTGAGAAATTCTATGTGGACCTTCGTAAAAGCGCTGAGGGAGGAGCAGCTCCGGTTCCAATAACTGCACGTCAATTGGAGTCCCTTGTTCGACTCTCTGAGGCAAGGGCCAAAATGGCACTTAGGTCAAGGGTTACAAAGGAAGATGCACAGGCTGCATTGCGTCTTATGGAAGAGTCACTTAGGATGGTTGCATTAGACCGTATAACTGGTAAGATAGACATTGACAGTCTGGTATCTTCGCAAACGAAATCCCAAAGAAGTATTTCAGACTCGATCATCAAAGCATTGAGGGATTTGGAATCAGAAGGATCGTCGACAGTTGATGAAGATGTCTTAATACAAAGGACCATTGCAATGGGGCATGCACGTGATAGAGTGGAAGAAATGATTAAGAAACTCCTGGCTGATGGAATTCTCTATAGTCCGCGGGATGGAAAGATTAGACACTCTCAGAGCTGATACATCAATGCTTCAAGGGAGATGAGAACTACGCGAATAAAGGAGCTTCCTGTTAATGAGAAAGTCTTGAATGTGCTACATGAACTTGGCTTCTCAGACCTATATCCACCTCAAGAGTCTGCTTTTGGCACGGGGGTTTTGGATGGCAAAAACCTGGTTTTGGCTGTCCCCACGAGTGCAGGAAAGACTCTAGTCGCAGAAATCTGTATGATGAAGTCCATTTTGGAGGGTCGAGGGAAAGCACTCTATCTCGTTCCTTTGAGGTCCCTTGCTCGGGAGAAGTATTCGGATTTTAAGAAATATGATTCTCTTGGAATCCAGACTGCAATGTCAGTGGGTGATTATGACTCACCTGGAGTTAGATTGAAGGAGGCAGACATCGTTGTTCTGACAACTGAACGAGCAGATTCTCTAGTTCGTCATAAGGTTGATTGGCTCGATGAGATTGGAATCATAGTTGTTGATGAAGTACATCTAGTCAATGATCCGAAACGAGGTCCCACCTTGGAAATGGTCCTTGCAAAGTTGATGAAAGCTATTACCGGGGTTCAGGTTGTAGCTTTGAGTGCAACAATCTCCAATGCCGATGATATTGCAGGTTGGCTCGATGCTGAGCTTGTCAAAAGCACATGGCGTCCTGTGCCACTCACTGAGGGGGTATTCTTAGATGATGAGATTACTTTTGGTAGTGGGGAAACAAGGCAAATCAGGAGAAAGAGACGCGAGGATGTTGCTGACATCATTTGTGACATATTGGACGAGGGAGGTCAATCACTGGTTTTTGTTTCTAGTCGACGATCAACAGTTGCTATGGCTAAGAAAATTGCATCATCTGTTCGTCCATACATTAGAAAGGAAGCTCAGCAAAATCTGGCAATCATTGCGAAAAGGATTGCTGGAAAGACATCGGCCCCTGAAGCTTCTAAGACACTAGGTCGGCTTGTTACATCAGGGGTAGCTTTCCACCATGCCGGTCTCGACAATACCGAACGTGCATTGATAGAAGATGGATTCAAGCAGGACCTTCTGAAGGTGATTGTTGCTACACCAACGTTGGCAGCAGGTGTGAATCTTCCAGCCAGACGAGTTGTGATTCGTGACTATAGGAGGTTCGAACAGGGTAGAGGTAGCTATCCGATACCAGTCTTAGAGTACAAGCAAATGGCAGGACGGGCAGGAAGACCAAAGTACGATAAGTATGGCGAAGCAATACTTTTTGCTAGATCGGAACAAGAACAGGACTTCCTCGTTAGTCGCTATGTTCTCTCAGATCCTGAGATAATAACATCCAAACTAGCTGCACCGCAGGCAGTCCGGTTTCACGTGTTAGCAGCGATAGCTACTGAGATGACTCGCACACGTTCCGAAATCGATGACCTGATTGGAAGCACGTTCTTCTCGCATCAGTTTGACAAGTGGGAAATCGATCACCACATTTCCTCTGCTCTGACCTTTCTTGAAGAAGGTGAATTGATTGAATGTGATGAAGAGGAATCATATTCTGCAACCCATTTGGGTAAGCGAACATCAAGATTGTATATTGACCCCTCGACAGCTATCCTATTTCGGGATGCTTTGGCGGACGCTGAGTCATTGAGTCCTTTGGGGATACTGCATTTGATATGTCATAGCTCAGACCAGCCTATCACATACCTTACAAGGTCTGAAGCTGAAGATTACGAGTTCTATGTTGATGACCATATTTCTGAGTTTCTTATCGATCTGCCAGATAATTGGGAATTCCCAGAGGATTATGCTAATTTTCTCTCAGAGGTCAAGACTGCTCGACTTCTCATAGATTGGATGTCAGAACGGTCTGAGAAAGACCTAACAGATGACTATGGAGTTGGCATGGGGGATGTCCACAGGTATGTGCGAGGTGCTGAATGGTTGGCCTATTCTGCTTCGGAAATAGCCAAAGTGATTAACAAGGGTCAACATATTCCGTTTCTGCACAATCTTCGTTCTCAGTTGAAACATGGAGTAAAAGAGGACATTCTTGAGTTGGTCAGCCTTAGAGGGATTGGGCGAGTAAGAGGGAGGATGCTGAATAGTCACGGAATGAAGACAGTGGCAGACCTCTATCATGCGCCTATTGAGGAACTAGCGCGGATTCCCACCATAGGCAATGCGATTGCAGAGTCTATCAAGCGGCAATTGGGAGTTCAAGTCAAGTCAACTCAGCAAGACTCAGATGCTCTGGAAGAGGTTGATGCTCTTGATCCAATACAGACTTTGCTTGAGGATTTCGACCCAAGGGATGCTTAGAAGAAGGTTTTCTGAAGGTATTTCTTGAGAACATCTATCACTGCCATATTATGTTCAGTACAGTTTTGACTCTCTGTATAAGAGTCCCCAAATTTAGAGATAGTAGAGCTCGATAGTTCCTCCAAGAGATTCTGTGAGCCCTTTGCTACTATGTCCAGGTTGTAACCTCCTTCTAGGAACACTGCAATCCTTCCTTCGGAGAACTCCCTTGCAATGGAATGAAGTCGTGAGTTAATCTTGGCAAAACCACCAGTTGTCAATCCAAGAGATGTCAGATGGTCTTCAAAGTGGCCGTCATATCCCGCTGAAACTAATACAAACTCAGGTTTGAATGCAGCACAAATGGGATCAATGATTTCATCAAATGCCATCATGTAGGATCTGTCACCAGCTCCTGGGTACATAGAGAGATTAACATTATAGCCCAAACCCTTGCCGTTGCCTATCTCATGCGGGAAGCCAGATCCGGGGAATAGGGTGCGTCCGTCTTGATGCATTCCAATGTACAATACTTGGTTGCTAGAGTAGAATGCATTCTGTGTTCCATTACCATGGTGGGCGTCATAGTCCAGAATCAATATGCGCTTCATACCCCTGTTTTGGACTAGATGATTTGCTGCAACAGCAATGTTATTGATGAAACAGAATCCAAAGGCTCTATTATACTCTGCATGATGACCAGGTGGTCTACACATAACATAGGCATTGCAACTTAGATTATCCAGTACTCTATCAACTGCAAGGATACTTCCCCCTGCGGCTGTTAATGCGGCATCGTAGGTGTATTCATTGACAACATTATCGCTGGTGAAGTAGCCACCGCCTCTCTCAGATTTCGTCCTAATCAACTCAAGATACTCACGAGAATGAAGTGGAATTATGGCATGCAGCTCAGCCTTGCTTGGTTCAATGAGGCTTACGTTGGACTTGTCAAGAAGTCCAGCTTTTGTTATGTAGTCCATTGATACTATTAGACGCTCGGGCCGTTCCGGGTGTCCGGGGGTCATTACATGCTTTGTGAAGATATCATGGAATACCAGGTCTGTAGACATGAAGTAGTGTCGCCTCATTGTTTCCTTCTTGAGAATAGGCTGCTTTGGGAAATGGCGCCTGATAAGTTTAGATGAGAAGGCGATAGAACTCCTTGCGTGTAAGTCAGAACACGTGTTCTAATTCATCTGCATGGAATCATGTAACAACGTTTATCTTTAATTCCGGATTCAGCTCTTCTAGCTCAAGGCATGGGTCGGTAGTCTAGCTTGGTATGATTCTTGCTTGGGGCGGCTAGTGGTTCTTTGCCTCAAGCCACAATATGCAAGAGATCGGGCGTTCAAGTCGCCCCCGGCCCACCATTTCTATTCCGGAGTATGTCATGCTTCTAAAGGCTTTTAGCGAAGTGGAATCTCCCAGACTGTTTCATAAATTGGTCCATGAGAAGTCAGCGTACTCCCAGTCATTCTAAAGCCCGAAACTTGCATGGTTCCAATTAATTCGTTAGTTAGCGATTCGAGGTTCTTGACGACTTCATCCCGATCCCTTACCTCACGAACTCGTGCAATTGTTGCGTGAGCGTGGAACCTTTTGTCTGGTTTGTAGCCAATAGTCTTCAGTCCGGTTTCTATCTCTAACTTCAGATGATTGAAATGATTGTTTCCTTGAGCAACTCCTACCCATATTACTCGTGGACGACGCACAGTTGGGAAAGCTCCAACACCTTCAATTTGGATTTGAAATTTGTCGAGTTTAATTCTAGATAGTGTTTCATGCATCTGTCTAATCATAGACATTTCAGTGTCGCCAAAGAAGCGAAGCGTGAAGTGAATATTGTTGATCTCGACCGCTTTAATCTTCATGGCACTTGTGTTTAGTCTTCCTTGGATTTCCTTAATTCTTGAAAGAAGCAGATTATCGTCGATATCCACACTTAGAAATGCCCTGATTTTCTCAGCCATCTTTCAATCTCAATCCTTCATTACATAATGTCTTCATGAGCTGATGATTATGTATACTCTAACCAAAGCAACTCTTAAAGGACACTCAAATCTGCAAGGAACTAGAAAAACGCAGAGAGGAAGTCGGACAAGACAACTGCTGGGCTTGCTGATATTTGGTGAAACAAAGATGAAACTAATAATAATGACAGGAATGCCAGGAGCTGGAAAAAGTGAGGTTGCAGATGCATTCCAAAAAGCAAGCATTCCTGTGATTGTGATGGGCGATGTTATCCGAAAGGAAGTCAGGCGACGAGGTCTTGAAGAAACCCCTGCAAACACAAGAAGAGTCATGCTTGAACTCAGAGAAAAGGATGGACCCGGAGCTGTAGCTAAGCGCTGCGTTGGCGATTTGGTGAGTCTTGATTCGCCTATAGTTGTCATTGAGGGGTGCAGAAGTCTTGCGGAGATTGATGTGTTTGATGATTGTGCAGAGAGTGTATCGATAATCTGCGTACATTCTTCACCTAAAGCAAGATTCGAACGACTCCGCCAACGGCAACGTGATGATGACCCGGAAGATTGGGAAACTTTCAGAGAACGGGATATTCGAGAGCTCTCTGTTGGTCTTGGTAATGTGATTTCGCTTAGTGATATTATGATTGTCAACGAAGGTACAATTGAGGACCTTCGAAGCATCTCAAAGGAGATTGTGGAGGAACTGACCTGAATGTATGTGGGTGTTCGTTGTCAGGTATTTCCAACTGAAGACGAGAATAGAATTCTATCAGCATTGACCAATTTCTTCCCTGGGAAAGATACAAAGTATCGGTTTGAAGATTGTGTAGTATCAATGAATACTGACAGAAAGGAATCTCTCGAATTGGTCCGCAATGCAATTCATTCGAGCCGTATCATAGATACGGCTCGTTCATCAATCCTAAGAAACCTGATTGGATTGGAAACAAGAATACTGGTTGATAAGCAGGCCGCATACTATGGAAAACTTCGACTAGTAGATGACAGAGAGGAGGAGCCGCCTCTTGGATCAATTTGGATTTCTATTGGTTTTGCAGACGATGAGGAACTTGGAGCCTTCCTAAAATGGTTTGTACCTCCCACAAAGAATGGACGAATTGTATTAGACTAGGTCTTCAGTGTGACAATATCACGTACGAGACCTCTGTGAACTCGAACAGGGATATGGTGTATACATTCTAGTCCGAGAGTAGTAGCCAGTTCGGCGAGTTTCATTTGACTACTTCCCCCTATGCATAGTCGCCCATTTCTTTTTAGGAGAGAAGGAACGGTTTCAAGGAAGGCTGTCACCAATTCTGCTGCTGCGGAACCTCTAGTCGAACTAACACGCCCGTAGGGGGGGTCCGTTACAATACTGTCACATCCCCCTAGGATAATTGGGATATTTCGTGCATCGCCTTGGATAAGAGAGTATTCCCTGAATCTTTCATCTCGGAGGTTTGCTTGGGCACCCATGACTAAACGCCAATTGAGATCAATTCCAATGGTTCTTGCTCCTAATGAGGCAACTTCAGAAAGAATTCCACCACTGCCACAAAAGGGGTCAATTACAACATCCCCTGGCATTACTCCAGCAAGGTTACACATTACTCTAGCTAATTGGGCATTCATCATTGATGGATGAAAGAAGGGTTTTGTGGAGGGATTTTTGCTAAGAAGGGACTTGCGTACTTGTGAGATTACAGTCTTACAGACGAAAGTTCCAGCTGATGTCAGTATCACAAGTATGTTGATATCAGGAAGCTTGGAGGAAACTCTGGCTCCAGTCAAGTTCCCTATTTTGGTACCCAGTTGGTCAGTTAGTCTCTTCCTGTGTTCGATTTTCTTCTCAGAAATCATGGATTTGGATGTGATGTAGAAGGTTTTGGAATGAGAAACTGCTGAAAGCAGTTTCTCATCTGAAACCCAGTCCATGGATTCTTCCTTTGAGTGTGATATGTCAATCACATGTCCTGCTTCTTTTACTGTCGCTGCTCTCGAAAGAAGAAATCTCACAGCTTGATTTGTGGTTTCGAGAAGTCCTAGGGCTCCGACCCAAGCAATCTTGGCTTTAGGGTCTATTATTTGGAGAGTGGATTCAACTTCAGCTTGTGCAAGTGTTATTTCTTCACCAGAGACCAAGGCAAAATACTTGCTCAACAGCGCATCACTACTCACACAATCAGATTGTCTCCGCCTAGGAAAGCTCTCTGCATCTCGCCATATAGTGGTTCTATTCCAGTCATTAGCTTGGCAGAAACGGGAATTATGCTGCTCTCTCCTCCAATATCATCCAGCATTCTAAGTATTGCACCGGAATACTCGCGAATAAGACCCTCTGATAGTTCATCAAGGGCAGCCTCGAGCAAGTAAGAATCCGTTGACCAAGAAACAATCTCCTCAATCTGTTCCTCTGTCAGGAGATCAGGCTTGCTCAATATGTTGAGTTGTGGAAGTCCAAAGCGCATGTGTATGGACATGCCAAGAAGCATTGAGGAGAGATAGCCTGAAGGTGTTCGTGCGATATTCGAGTCAAGTAGGTATAGAGATAATGAAGGCTCTTGAGAACTGAGGCTTGAAACCATGAGTGGACCAGAGCTTCGATAAGCGAAAAGCTCCATTTGTCCTGGACAATCAACAAGAACATAGTCTCGGCCTGTATCCACAATTTCGTCTCTCAAATCGCCTACAAGTCCAACAGCCATGTCTAATGATGCAACCAATGCACCATTGGGACCAAGGCCAAAGCTATTCATTACTTCTCCATAGTCAACATGTTCTCTGATGTCAACATCGCTTGTGTAGGGCGGGTCTTCAACTCCAGGATCAAGATTGACAACTGTGACACTTACATCTGCATTGACAAGCCATTTCTCGAGGGACGCTGTGAGCATCGATTTCCCAGATCCTGCGGTACCAACCAGAAACGTGAAGAACATTGACTTAACCGGTGTCCTTTCACAACAGATTGCTCTTTGAGTGCTTCGGTGTTATTGGTTATTTCAGTTTGCTGCTGCACAAGTCTTATCAACAACGCGCTCTCAAAAGCATGTATGGATGATAGTGAGGCAATCCACAGACTTGCAGAAGCAATGGCGGGAGAGATATGCCTCGCTGAGAATGATCCTGGTGCTATCATGAAACGATGGCGGGAACGCTTCCAGATTTCTCAAAAACACTTGGCAAAGCACCTTGGGGTTTCACCTTCCGTGATAAGCGACTATGAAAGTGGGAGAAGAAAATCGCCTCGGGTCGAAACTATTAGGAGATTTATCGAAGGGCTCATAGAAATGGATGCGGCAAGTGGTGGTCGTGTTGCTATGGCCCTAGAGAAGCTTATTGCTCCCGAAATTGCATCAGATGCAATTCTCGATAGTCGTGAATTTGGTTTGCCAGTTCCTGCACGTTTGCTAATAGACTTCCTTGGTTGCAAAGTGCTAACTCATGGCAATCTGCTGGACAGGGACATCTATGGATATACAGCACTGGATAGCATCAAAGCCATTGTAAATATGACTCCACAACAGCTATTGCGTTTATACGGAGGAACTACTCAACGTGCAGCTGTTCTAACGAATGTTTCTACTGGTCGCTCTCCAATGGTTGCAATTAAAGCTAGTCAGATTGGAACCTCAGCAGCTGTAAAACCGGCAGTAGTAATATTACAAGGGGTTATGGATTTGGATCCTCTTGCTGTAAAGATTGCAGATAGTATTCACTTACCGCTCTGTTTATCAGAACTAAAATCCGAGGATTTGATTCGTGAAATTCGCGCCTTCAATCCCCAGATTTAACGAAGATGTGAGGAACTCGGATGAACTTCGATATGGAAATCAACGACCCCATCCATGGATTCATTGGACTGACTGAAATTGAAGCCAAGGTAATCAATTCTGTTCCATACCAAAGACTAAGACGAATAAAGCAACTCTCGGGTGGCCACTTTGTGTATCCGACTGCTGAGCATACACGTTTTGGCCACTGTATTGGTGCGATGTATCTAGCAGGGATGGTAGGAAAACGACTTCTTGGAAGTCTGGGTCTTGGGAACGATACTTTACAAGAAGTACGCATTGCAGGATTGCTACATGATGTGGGGCATGGCCCTTTCAGTCATGTGTTCGAAGAATCTCTGATTGAGCAAAGAGGATGGAATCATGAGGATGTAACTGAGTGGATAATCCGCAAGAGCGAGCTTGGTGATTTGCTTGAAGATGGCGGTGTATCAAAGAACAGGATAGCAAATCTTGTTCGCGGACGTCGTAAGAGAAAAACTGATTCTATTGTAAGCTCAATAGTGGCAGGTCAAGTAGATGCAGATAAGATGGACTACCTAATCAGAGACTCCTTCTATTGCGGAGTGAATTACGGTCTCGTAGATATCCATCGACTAATTAACAGCATGGAAGCGTCCAAAGATTTGGTCCTGCAGTTCGACTTAGCAGCACGTGGTGCACTTGAGTCTTTTCTTGTTGCGCGTTATGAGATGTTTCTCAATGTGTACTATCACAAGACTGTCCGTAGTGTTGAGATTATGCTTGTGAAGATGATGAACGCCGCAAATAGTGTGCTAAACCTAACCGGTTTCTCAACACCCGAAGAGTTTCTTGTACTGGATGATATGTCATTAATCTCTCAGATTAGACGAATTGATCCGACTGAATCCGAAGATGCGAAGGAGGCCGTTAAAATGGTCAATATGCTAGATTCGCGTGTACTCTACAAATCAGCCTTCGAAAAAGTCCTGCACACTGAAGATAGATTTGTTTCGAAAGTACTCACTAAACGTAAGGTTCGAGAAAGCATAGAAGAAGAAATTGCAGATGTTGCAGGAGTTTCATCAGATGAGGTGATAGTTGATGTTCCAACCCTCCCCTCGGTTCCATACAATCCGCATCAACTCAATCCAATGGAGATAAAGATTTTCGAGATAATTGACGGGAGAAAAGTACCGCATGACCTTTCTGAGTATTCAAACATTGCGGAAATGATGAAGGTATATCTTGATGTGATTCGTGTTTACACATTTGATGAACATCGAACAAAAGTGGGACGAGCTGCAAGGGAGATATTTCAAGAGGTGCCAGATGCTGCTTTAATTCACATGTAACTATTGGATTTCCCCTATAGAGAGAGAACAAGTTTCGAGTAACGGCTGTGTGGTGGTTATATAGTCAGGTCCGGGATTCTACTTTGGACTGTCTACCAGGTCCGGGGCTGAATGATTGACCGACGAGCTGACTGAAACGCTGCAGAGTATCAAGATGATCAATGGCGTGGAGAATGTAGTGCTTATCCAGAAGGACGGTCTCCCCGTAGCCAGTGCAGGGGTATGGTTTAGCAAGGAAGAGGTATTCGCCGTAGCATCTTCAACATGTGCAATCTATGGGGTTGCTAGGTTGGTGCACGGCGAGTTCAATTACCTGTTGATGGAATCTGAAACATCAAAGGTATTCCTTGCCTCCTTGCCCAATGATACTGACTACTTTCTTACTGTGACCACAGCACCGCGGGTAAACTTGGCTGCTTTGTTCATAGAGATGAAGGATAGTCTATCACGCGTTTCGTTTCTACTACGACAACATATTGATGGACGATTGCCTCCACTTCGTTCCTATAGCAACGACGAAACGCAGCGTGTGCTAAGTGGCTTCTCGGTTGCGGAAGGTCAGGATACAAAGTATAGCACTTCTAGATCGATTATGTCGCTTGATCGCTCACAGGCTTTAACCCTCAGAGCATTACTGAGACAAGTCCATGATAGCATCCCGAAAGTTGATTCTGTCTTTCTGTCACTTAGCGGAGGCGTGCGAGTATCCTTGGATGGTTTCACTAATGACAGACTTGCTGCAATGTCTTTTGCTCTTCATGATGCTTCTGAGCGTGTGGTCAGAACATTACGAAATAGTTCCCTACAGACCGTTCTATGTGAAACAGGGTCTACTCGTCATTTCATTTATGCTGTGCCCAATGGAGTGTTTAGCCTCTGGGTTGATCGAGGTAGTCAGAAGCTAGGACTAATGCGACTGCTGCTGAAACACTATATTGAGGAAATAAGACGAGTCTTACATGCTTCTCAGGCAATGAAACCTGCAGTTCCTGATGACCTAAAGGAATTGCTTCTTGCTGGTGGATCAGAGGGCGGTTTAATGCTAGCGAGGCGAGAACCATGACATATTCTATTATGCGTATGATTGAACTGATTGGAGATGATTTTCCCCTCTTATTGAACGCTGTAATGAGTAGAATGCCGATTCTTGTTGCTGGAAGTGATGGAGAACTTGTAGATGACATCACTGAAAGTCTTACAATGCTCGCACCACATAGACACAAGCTCGTTTTTTGGCGCGATTTTACGTCTGAGAATGAGATACTGGCAGTCTGGGAAGAAGAGAAACATGACTATGAGGTCAGCAGAACAATTGTCTGTGGACTTTCTTCCAATTTACGTCTTGCATTGGATCGAATTACACGATTCACAGGATGGATTTTAGCAATTCCTCTTGGAGCAACTGTACTGGGTGTGCAAGTAGACGAGGGTTTGCTTCAAAATGTAGTAACCAGGATTCTGCAAAAATCAGGAAATTGTGGGATCCTACAGGTGAGTTCTCCGTCTTCCATGAGCTTCTCTCTTATGGAACCCTTCAACAGCAGTCTAGAAGTTGAAAAGAAGATTGTAAGCAAAATATTGACTAGGAAGAGACAATCTCTAGAAAGAATTCGGCGACTTCTACGGAAATCGCTTCGCGGTCTTGAAGTTTCCAGCCATGTTGTGAATGCTGTATTGAAGCTTGATGATGAATCTGAGAAATTGACACAAGATGTCTTTGATGAGGAAATAAGTAATTATGTTCATGCTGCTCGGAGAGCAGTCACATTATTGTCAAGAATCCGGCTGGCTCGCGAACTTGGAGCCTCCACTGCATTAACGGAAAGGAATCTCTATGAAGCAATAGGATGGGATAGTGGAGAGCTACCTGATTTGATTCATTTCATTCATGCTGAGTGGCATGAAGATTTCTCCGATTGCGTGAAATCTGGTGCATTGTCAGGACTAGGTGCATGGGTGGATAGCATGTGGGGAACATGAACTGGGAGGAAGAGGTAATGATTATCGACTACGGAAATCGAACCATTGGTCTGAAGATTGTGTTCTTTGGTCCTGCTATGAGTGGGAAGACCACTGCAATTCGCTGGCTCTTCTCTAGCCTTGACTACGCAGACAACCTTACTTCCATCGAAAATACGGTGGGCAGAACAATGTTCTGCGATTTTGGTACAATTCCATTTGCCCTTGGAGACAGCTGGACAATCAATGCCCATGTTTGGTCTGCGACAGGACAAGACTTCTACAGAAGTACACGAGAAGTGGTTTTGGTTGGTGCCGATGGCGTTGTCTTCATGGTTGATTCTCAGGAGCATTTGCTTGATGAAAATCTTGCCAGCTGGAATGAGCTTATGGCAATGGTAGCTGAAGAGGATAGACCTCTTCCGATTGTAGTATGTCTAAACAAGCAAGATTTACCTGGAGCAATCCAAGAAGAAGAAGTTCGGGCACGGCTCAGGCTTCCTTCTTCAGTTCATGTGTTTAGAAGTATTGCTCGTGAAGGACACAATATCATGGAAGCCTTCCAAGTATTGTTTCAAGATGCCATGCGGGCAAGCGTCCTTGCCCAGCCTGTTTCGTGAATCTTCATGCACCTTGATTTCTTTGCTGGGTCTTTGCGTCAGCATGGATTATACTAAGGAAGACTTTAAGGGTGCCAGAATTGATTGAGGCGCAGTACCCTAACTACAATTGCCTATTTTGCTGGATGGGATTTTCTAATGAATCTTGACCTTTGGACTGAAAAATATAGACCTCCAACTTTGAGTGAAATTATTGGACAGGATAATGTAGTTGATAGTTTGATTAACTTTGTAGATAATAGGAATGTACCACATTGCTTGTTTGCGGGGCCACCGGGTACAAGTAAGACAACAGCTGCAATGGCGATGGCTAGAGACCTCTTCGGTGATACTTTCGATCGGAACTTCATGGAATTGAATGCCAGTGATGAAAGAGGAATTGATGTTGTAAGGAATCAAATAAAGAACTTCGCCCGTACTATGCCTGCGGGAGATCTTCCGTTCAAGATTCTGGTCCTCGACGAAGCAGATCATCTAACAGCTGATGCTCAGCATGCACTAAGAAGAACAATGGAATCATATTCGGCTTCATGCAGGATGATATTGATTTGCAACTATTCAAGTAGAATAATTCCTCCAATTCAGTCCCGATGTGCAATTTTCAGATTCTCTAGGCTAGAAGAAAACTCGATTGCAGAAAGATTGGACTACATAGCAAAACAGGAACGAGTTTCTTTGCTTAAGAGCGGGAAAGATGCAATCTTGTATATGGCTGAAGGTGATATGAGAGCAGCTATCAATCTGCTTCAAGCAGCATCTTCCACAGGAGAGAAGATCAGTGATAGTTTGGTGTTCTCAATATCTGGACGCGCAAGTCCAGCAGCGGTTAAGGAGATGATAGATTTGGCATCCGCTGGCAATTATGATGGTTCATTGGATGCTCTCAGGAGCTTGCTCTATCAGCAGGGGGTATCTCCCTTGGATTTGACAAGGCAGGTACATCGAGAGGTGTTGGACCTTGAGATATCACAGGAAAAGAAGATGGTATTATTGGAAAAAGCTGCTGAGGCGGAGTTTCGCATAGCCGAAGGTGCTAGCGGGGAGGTACAGCTTGCAGCCCTTTTGGCTCACGCAGGATTGGAGTATGAACATGGATGACTAGTAGTAATCTTCCCTGGCCAGAACAACACAGACCCAGAAGTTTGGTAGATATTGTTGGTAATGCATTATCAATCAGTGAGATTAAGAAATGGATTCAAAGTTGGATAGATGGAAAGCCAACCAGAAATGCAGCTCTATTGATTGGGTCATCTGGGGTTGGCAAAACCGCTTCGGTTTTTGCATTGTCCAATGACTACGACTTGGAACTTGTGGAATTTAATTCGAGTGATAAACGAAACAAGGGAACAGTGGAAACGCTTGTCTGGAGAGCAGCCACTCAGCAAACATTGGATGGACGGTTGCGGCTGATACTCTTAGATGAAGTAGACGGACTCTCTGGAACTAGTGATAGGGGTGGAGTGGGTGCGATACTAAAAATCATTGAACAGACAGTACATCCGATAGTGATGACTGCAAATGATCCTAGCAGTCCAAGACTGAAAGATCTGCTGAAGATATGTCAAGTATTTACTTTTGAAGCAATTGACACTATTGATGTGATAACACTACTTCAGAAGATAGCAAAGAAACATGATGCCTCCTTGCAGCAGGATACTTTGGAAGAGATTGCAGAACAGGCTGGCGGTGATTTGCGAGCTGCAATAGCAGACTTGGAAACATTTGTGGAAGGAATGGCGCTATCAGATTTTGATTCTCTTCCTGTGAGAGATTCACGCAGGGGAATCAAGGAAGTGTTTCGCAGACTGTTCATGACAACGGATCAAGCAGCTGCTAGGCGCATTATTTCGGAATTAGATACAGACTATAGAGAACTGCTCCTCTGGCTTGAGGAGAATATTCACCTTCATCTGATTACTCCCTTGGAATTAGAAGCTGGATTTGAGTCGCTTTCACTGGCAGATCTTTCTCTTGGAAGAATAATGAGAAATCAAAATTGGAAACTACTTTCCTATGTCTATGATTTTCTATCAGCGGGAACTGCAGGGAGTAGAAATGAAAGCTCCTATAGGCGAGTTGAGTATTCGGAACCAATATGGCCTTTACTTGTCTGGCGTGGCAACAAGAGTCTTGACAAAGATGCAGACCTTCTCTCGAAGCTTTCAAGAGCGGCTCATGTTTCTTCTCAGAGAGCTACACGAACCCATAAGGATACGATAATTGAAATTGTGAAACGAAATCCCTCAGAGAGTACGAGGTTTTCTCAGTGGTTGAATCTCAAGAGGGGATCTTTCGATGCTAGAGAAAATCATCGATAAGAGCAGAAAGTGTAGTATGAGTTCGTTGTAGAGAGTAAATCATACGGTCTAAGTTCTTCCGAAGCCTTCTAAGGGCGTATTTGCTCTGCTTCATTCGGATTGGTGTTATTGTTTCCACCAAGACCAGAGATTCTGGAGGTGCGGGTGCTATGCCGCTGGGCATCTCGTTTTGTCTTCGGATAATCTTGGTTATGATGTCTGAGTCGAATTGGCCTTCTCCAACCTGCACTAGAAGACTAATGATTTTCCGAACTAACTTCCAAAGGAAATTGGTTCCAAATAGGTCAATCTTCAGAATGTTGCTATGACTCATAAGAGATGCATTCAGAATCGTTGCAGTTGTTGGTCGGGTCCCATCAGGTTTAGACAAGACATGAAAGTCATGTAGACCTATAGCTGCATCAAGCGCTAGTTGCATAGCACGAAGATTTAGGTTTGAACTCATCGGACACAGGTAATACCTGTAATGACGCATTAATACGTCAAACCTTGGATTGAAATCCTCATCAACTGGTACAGATGCCCAGAGTACTATGTCATCTGGAAGATAGGAGTTAATTCGGTCAATGTCGAGTTTCTTTTCAGTTCTAATCAGTACAATCTGTCCTAAGCTATGCACGCCACGGTCCGTTCTTCCGGCCAATTGAACAGTCCGTGTATCGTGTGATTCCTTGCTCCATTCTTCGACACCCCGAATAAGTTCTCCTTGAATTGTGGTGAAACCAGGCTGTAATTGTGATCCATAATAATCAGTGCCCAAGTAGAACAGACGTCCAATGTAGGCAGTCAATTGGATACACTCCTATGAGTCCCATAAATCAAACAGATTCTTGAGGGAGCGTGCTTTCAAATCCTCTACTCTATAACGGTATATTTTGATTCTTCCGAACATTTTCTCTTCTACCAATCCTGAGTCTATTAATACTTCAAGATGGGATTTGGTGGAGCTATGATTGAGAGAAACTCTACGACATAATTCTGAAATATTGAGTTCGTTTGAGAAAGCCAACTCCTTCAGAATTTTGATCCGCCCTCTAGACGAGAATAGCTCCTCAATTGGTACCCGTGACAAGGTGTCTTTGCTATCAGTAATTGGCACTACCTCCTACATTTCAAGAAGTTCTAGAAGATATCTTTCCAGCATTTCCGCAGGAACATCAGAGAGGCCTATAAGGGTGGTTTGACCCCTTTGGCCAGCTCCAGATTTCTTTGTGTCAATCAGCCTATGAGCTGTTAAGTCTTGAACCCACTCCCAGACCTGTGTGTGAGCCCTTGCCTCCTCAGTATACTCTTCACATACCGTGCGATACATGTCCTCTAATTCACCCATGGTAATGTATGCACCGCGAATCTCTTTGAGCTGTCTAGCTGCGGCTAGAAGAAGCAGCATATTCTGGCGTGGTAAGGCTGCGAATATTTCCTTCCTCAACTCCGGATGGGTATCTGCTTTTGCCTGACGTGCGTAATCTGGAATCACTTTCTTGGACAATTCACGGTCAGCTTGCTTTCCTGCTCTCCAAAGCAGTTCTATTGCGTACCGTGCATCGCCGCGTTCTGCTGCGATATCACATATAATCTGGAGAGTCTCGTCCATGACCGATTCTCTATCAAAAGCCATTTTCACTCGAGCTTGAAGAATGTCATAGAGAGCCTCTGCACTGTACTCGTGGAATTTCAGCATGTTCCTTTGCAGTGTACTAAGTGTGCTTGGATCTAGGATGTCTTCATCTAGAGGTAATTTTCGTCCAATTGATATCATTGAAAGCCGCTGAGGTGCATTTAGTCGATCATCCATCAATCGAGTTAAGTCATAGAGAATGTCAGCACCTCGTTGTCTGATGAAATAGTCTAGTTCATCGAGAATCAGAAGCAAATACGAGTCTTCTTCATCCAAGACTTCAACTATCATGTTTAGAAGTTCTTCTGGTGAATGGCCGCGTCTTGGAAACTTTGGTCGAAACTCCCTAAGTATGCGTAGATAAACGAGATATGCACTCTTGCTCACTCGGCAGTTGATATGAAGCTTGTGAAGTCTAATATTCCTTCTATGAGCCGCTTGAACCACTTGTTCCGCAAACCGTTTGGCAACAGCAGTCTTTCCAGTTCCGACTGGTCCCTCGATTATGAACTTATGACTTGTCTGACCGGGTGATGTTATGAGTGTCTTGAAACTCTGCGCAAGGTTCCTCAGTTCTGACTCCCGGTGCGGAAGTGTTTCTGGCACATAGTCAATAGATAATAACTGCTCTGACTTGAATACACTTCGTCGGCTTAGTTCGTCTTCCACATAGTCGTGAGTCATAGCAGTCCAAACTTGAAGTGGAAATGTGTCTTAAAAGCATTATGCGAAATGTACGATTAATCGTATTGTCGTGTAGGAGGTTTCCGAAAGTAATAGTGGCGAGTTCTTTACTCAAGATCCATATCATCGTCACAATTGACTCATGGGGGTCAGAGAAATCATTACTCGCCTGCATCATAATTGAATGTAGTGGCCTTAAGTCTGACGAAAGAAGATTATGGTGCGACCGCCGAGATTTGAATTCCCGCAGTTTGTACCAGACAAGACTGTCCCGGGTTGGAAGCTTGGGAGGCTTCCGTCCTAACCATGCTAGACCACGGTCGCCAAGTGGCTCATTCTCGGGACTGGCGATAAAAGACTATCGGCTGGCATCTGGCTGTTTTGGAGTCTGTATGTCAATGCTTATCTTGAGGTTGCCTGACAGCTCGGAACGGAGAGAATTGGATAATGATTACGAAGAATGAATCTACCAATTTCTGGCAGGGAAACCAAGCTTGTGCTGAAGCGGCTATTGCTGCAGGCTGTAGGTTCTTTGCGGGGTATCCAATTACTCCGGCCTCGGAAATCGCTGAGATTATGGCCGAAAGACTGCCACGCGTTGGCGGTACGTATCTTCAAATGGAGGATGAGATAGGAGCAATCTCTGCCATTCTGGGAGCATCGTGGGGAGGACTGCTTTCCATGACTGCGACATCTGGCCCTGGATTCAGCCTTATGCAGGAAAACATTGGTTATGCGATTATGACTGAAACTCCTTGTGTCGTTGTAAATGTACAGAGAGGTGGACCTAGTACAGGGCAAGCAACCAAAGCCGCTCAGGGAGATTTAATGCAGGCGAGATGGGGAACACACGGAGATCATGAAAGTATAGTGCTCTCGCCAAATTCTGCACAGGAATCATATGAACTCACATTGAAATCGTTCTTCATTTCTGAGAAACTTCGACATCCAGTAATACTATTGTCTGATGAGATTGTTGCACATTCACGGGAGAAAGTAAATGTTGATTTAAGAAAAGATGTGAGGATACAAAGGAGATTTGCCAAGAGGGGAGAAGCACCTTTCGGCGGCAGGGATCAAAATGGCCACTCTATCATGCCAAGATTCGGAGATGGGCATGATCTGCTTGTTACTGGGTCCACTCATAATGATAAAGGCTTTAGGAAAACGTCAGATCCTGAGGTTCATAACGCTTTGGTACGAAGATTAGCTGCAAAAATCCAAAATAACAGAAGTTTCCTTGAGGATTACGTAATAGCTGGACCAGATGAAGCTGACTGGGGGATTATTTCATATGGGTGCACTTCAAGAGCAGTTGACGAATTGATGACAAAGAACCTAAGCCAATCTGCGATTAGATCCTTTAGACTTAGAACAATTTGGCCATTCCCAGATGAAGCAGTGCGCATTTTTGCACACTCTGTGGACCGTTTGCTTGTTCCAGAGCTAAGTCTCGGACAGTTATCAGGAGAAGTATCAAGAGCGGTGGAGGGTAGAGTTGAGGTCAATTCTTTGACAAAAATTGGTGGGGGAGTCATGATTGAACCTAATGAATTGTTAAAACGAATGTTTGGCTGAGAAATACTTGGTTCTATAGTGGTTGTTTCGGCAGCAAGAATTTGCTGAAGTTCTTGTTCTCCGATAATAAGCACAATTTCAGTTCTCATCCAGACCGTTGAGAAAACTGAGCTGTTTAGGGATGTACACCAGTCAGCTGAAACTTCAAAGCGGAATTCATGTTCGCCTGGTAGAATCCATGAAGGTAGCACCAAGGAGATTTCGGATGAAGTATTGCAGTTTTCTAATGCAGATATGAATTGGTTGTCAATAAGAATATGGATATCGACAAATTGGACAGCTTCGTTGTTATCGTAAAGCAGGTTTAGATATAGGCTATAATTCTCGCTGTAGTATATGGTACTAAGTGTCGCAGCTCCATTTATGCTTCCAGTGACAACGATTTCAAACTCGCTAGGACCTAGAATTGTATACTCTGAAGTTTCTAGGATTACAAGGACAATATGTCTGCCAAGTGCGACAGCAGATTCAATTGAAAGGGTAATGCTGGCATTCGTATCTGTTAGAATGTATGCGGATTGTGAAAATTGTCCAGTAGAATCATTGAATGAAACGTTGATGGACTGATTGAAAGTCCATTCTGAATCAAGTATGAAATGTACAGTTACATCTGAATTTCTATTTGCATTCCACGTGCTGTTATCGGGTAGAAAAATCAGGGGATATTGAACTTGAATTTGAATTGTGGAGGTGCTTTCTGCTAGGTAAGTTAAAGTATTGGCCAGTATATGAAGAGTGTAGTTCTGAAGTCTGATTTCTGTATTTGGTGAAACTAACCAAATTAGATGGGTATTTCCCTGTGAGTTTGTAGTTCCAGCTGCAAGAATGTAACCGGTTTCATTAAGGATATGAATATCAGCACCAACAACTGGCAGCTCTAACGGGTTCTTAAGAGTCACTGAAATCTCAGCGGAATAACCTAGAACAGCTGGTTGTAGTATCTGATGTGATATTTGAGAAGAGAAGTGGAAATCCATTCCTATTGAGTAGTTGCTTGGCATGAAATGAGATGTACCTTGGCTTGTGATTATTAGACTACCAGAACCCCAGCTTTCTTGGGGAATACTAAACGAGACAAACAGTTGCCCAAGTGCATTGGTAATACCTGTAATGCTATCAATTGTTGTGGATGCTATAACTAAGTCAATTGACAGAGGATAGGATTCAATTTCGGATCCAGTGACAAGGTCAGTTATTGTGACATTAAACACAAGAGGTGTAGCAATTATATGGTCCTGAGGCGCATTGACTTCTACAGCAGCATTCCTGGGAATGACGTTTATGCTGATAGTTGCAAACTCAGTTTGATAAAGAGGATTTGTTGCGGTAAGATTGATCAGCTGGTTTCCAGGTGCGATGTGGAACGGTATTGAGATGCTATACAGACCGTTACCCAAATTATCCATAGTACCACTTGAGAAGACTGTTGTCCATTGTATGATGCTATCGTTCAAAGGCATGCTATCTGTTCCCGTAGTATGTTGTACAGCAATATCCACAGATTCCGCATAGATTCCATTTGGGGTTTCACAGATTACAGAAGTTGGAGCAGATAGAATACTAAGATTGGAGGAGGCAGGAAGAATTGTTATTGGGACTGACTGGAAGAGCGGAAGAAAGTCTTCGGTACCGTTGCTAGAGATTTCAATGTCATAAGCGCCAGGCAAGCCAAAACTCGAATCACAGTCAATGAAAATTGAACCGTTGGCATTGGTAGTTGCATTTCCGCTGAAGATCTCTGATGAGGATTCGTTGTAGATTGAGATTGTGACTGGACTGCTAGAATATACTACATTGTTGTTATGGATGCTTTTCACCTTGAGCTCTAATGTTTCATTCGTACCGAATTCAATACTTGTAGAAGATTGTGAAACAACATGAAGGCTACCCCTTGTGATATTAATCTCAATTGTATCCCCACCTCCTTGGGAGTATCCATCGTATATCTCTACATTGAAGATTACATAAGCAACAACTCCATCAATCCCTGGAGATGTATGATCTGGCTGAATAGTGTACGATGAATTTGGATAACGAATGTCTGGGGATGAGGAGATTGAATAGCTATCAGCAAATACCGGTCCATGATCAGTGACAACTGCAAATGATACGTGACACCAGCCATCTTGGCTGAAGTCGGCAATTAATTTGGCAACCATATCGATTGTTTCACCAACTTCGTAAACCAGCTTGTCAGTTTCAAAATAGAAAAATTCGAAATAAAATGCAGAAACGGGAGCAGCCATGCAAAGAACCATAATTGCTGAAACCGAGAAGATTGCTAGTATCCGCTGGTTCAATATACCCACCGAGAAGAAGTCTTGACATTGCCTAAAAAAGAGCACATGAATATAGCGACAACTTTAATTCCAGACCTAGTCGTTCCCAGATAGGCCCATGGGCTTGGAGTGTTGGACTCATGGTTGTCAGGCTTAGAGATGCAGTGATAGAATCTATTGATGATACTGAAACTAAGAGACTTAAACTTGTACAGATTTCATCCAAAGAAGAAGGTGCCAAGATAACACTTGAGCTGCCTGAAGCTCTTTGTGACACATTGAATCCACAGGACTCTATTGTTGTTGTTATTGATTCCAAACCACTTACACGAGGAGAGAAATCGAAGCTTTACCTTGAGAGCAAGGTCTTTCGGACTAGTGACAATGGTGGTCTGAATGTTATTGGTGCTATTGGTGGACTCAGGTTGGTAGTGAACCTTACCAAGCCAACCACTGCACAGAAGAATACGTTTGACTCTGACAAGGTCTATTTTATGATTCAGTAAATAGGAATACAAATTCATATTTCCAGAAACCTAGATTAGTTTCGGTTATCCCCCTTTCTGTCGGGGCTATCTCTGCCTACTTTATGGTACTTTTGGTCTATCGTGTAGTACTGATAGTTCCACAGATAGAATTCCAATATCCTGAAAGCCAGTTAGGATTTGGCGTTGGTTCTTTTTTGGGTGTGGTCTTTGATCGATGAAACATTCGAGGTTATTCAAGGTTCATCTTGGTCGTGTCCGGAATGCTCCGGATTGTTGGTGATAAACCAAGGGTTCTTGGTGTGTGCTGAATGTGGACTAGCTGTTTCGAGGGAATATGTCTTACCTACCTATCAGATGGGTGAGAATGTAGGAAATGATACACCAGATGCAAGTGTCTTTGTGTCTCTTGGAAACAGAATGCATATTGTCGATGGGCTTGGAAGCTACATTGGCTTTCACAAGGAGAAATATTTCCAGGATTCGCATGGGCAAGTACTGTCATCAAGGATGCAGAAGAAGTTTAAGCGTCTCAAGACAGTCTATAGCACACGTATAAGAATTGGCAAGAACGAAGCAAAGTATCGAGCTCTCAGAACTCTTAATCATGTTTCGAAATTGCTGATGCTTAATGAACAGGTGAGAGATCGAACAGCGTATTTGTACAAGAAGATAACTTCTGAATCATCCAGTAAGATTTCAAATAATATCCTGCTAGTTGCAGTTTGCCTTCTTATGGCGGTTCGAGAGTTTAAGAATGACGCCCCGATAACATTAGAAGAAATCGCTACTACATTTGAGAAATGTGGTCATAGGGTGAATGTAAGAGCCATTGTGAGAGAAGCACTACGACTCAGGTCGCTAACAGGAGTTGCTCCTGAAATCCGTCGGCCTGAGGACTATGTTCCAAGGGTACTCTCCATGCTTATGAATAGCAAAAAAGTAGTTGATAAGATTATATCACGTGGCTGGAATCCAAAGGATTACGAGAATGCTCTACGGGAGAAGATGTTTGAGGTTCTGGAGGTTATTCCAGCTTCGAAACGTGGCGGGAGAAATCCCTACATATTCACCGTATCTGCGGCTTATGCTAGTGACCGCTTGATTGCGGATGATCATGGTAGGCGATCTGTATTGACTCAGAAGCTCACATCGAATGCTACTGAGGTAGCTGAGTACAGTATTCGTGACCACTTTGGAATGATGAAGAAGGTAGTAGCAATAGTTGATGAGCGAGCTTGAGATGATAGAGTATTGTGTACGAACCATATGTTGCCCAAAAGGTAGATGTAGTAACTGTCGGGATTCTTCTGATCTTGGTTGTATGAACCTCTTGGCGCTTCAGGGTGATTCTAGTAATGGGAGAGTTCTATTGGTAGAGGCCGATAGGAAGCTGATTCATTTTATCAGCTTGAAAGATGAAAAGCTTTTGCAGCCACCTTGGCAACAGGATGGATGGGAAACTGCTCATGTGAGCATGCACACGAAACTAATGACAGCTCCGCAGAGGCTTATTGATGTTTATTCAGTTGGACCATATCTTTCTGTGTTCTTTGCGAAACCAGGTGCTAATGATGTGATTCATGAAAGCTATCCATTTGTTCGAACATCACTTGAACTGGCGTTAGTGGATGAGCTAGTCCGTGATATGTCTAAAATCACTGATGGAAAACCTGGCACAAGAACCGATCTTTCAGATAGACTTCAACACTTGGCTTCTTGTGTGTCTCAGAGAATATCGGCAACATTGCCAGAGATTAATGAGCTCACAAGAAACAGAATCTCAGTTATTGTCGCGAACCGTTCTACTGTACTCAATCCTCTAATCCCGATTTTACTGGATGATGATGTTGAAGAAGTATATCTTGATAAACCACTAACTTCAGTGTATTTTGATCATGCTAGACATGGAAGATGTACATCTTCTGTGACATTTGATTGTGGTTCTGTTTCACGTCTTGTGACGCTATTTAGAGCTGAAAGTAATTTGCATCTTGACCGAAGGAACCCATCATTGAAGACTGACATCAATATTCTTGGTTCATCGCTACGGGTTTCTGTCAGTACCCCACCCTTAACTCCAGATGGGCTTCATCTGGAAATTCGCCGCGCACGTCAAGAACCGTTTTCAATTCCAGACTTGATTGAGAATGGTACGCTTCCCATTGAGGCGGCAGCCGTCCTTCTTCTTGCCCTTAGCTGCCGGTTCAATATTACAATCACAGGAGAACCTGGTTCAGGCAAAACCACCCTTCTTAATGCATTGGATTTGAGTAGTCCACGATCGTGGAGAAAATTGTACATTGAAGACGCAATAGAGAGTAGAAGTCAGAGAGAACATCATCAGATTCGAATAAGGGTTGATCCTGTTGATGAAGTAGAACATCGATTTGATAAGACATCTGAGATAATCAAAAGCCTTCATCGGTCTCCGGACTATATGATACTGGGAGAAATTCAAACAATAGAACATAGCAGAGCTCTCTTTCAAGCTTTGGCTGCTGGTTTACGCACAATACAAACTTGTCACAGTTTCTCTGCTGCAAGTTTGCTTGCAAGATGGACACACGGCCATGGAATAGAGAACTCAAGTTTGGCATTGGGTGATGTAATTGTTACTTTAAGGAAACCTGTTCCTGGCGAGTCCACGAGATTGGTCAGCGAGATTGTAGAAATACGAAAGGATATTGCTAATGGCTTTCTCGAATTTCGTGGATTGAACACTGTTTATTCAAGCAATGAACCGAGTTCAATCACTTGGTCTAAAGATGGGGCGTTTCAATTTCATGCAAGACAAGCAGGTTCTGCCAGTCATTTTCCAGCATACAGGGCGATTATTGAAGATCTTCGAGAACAGGTTCTTTGCACTTCAGATTCAAACGAGTTTAAACTGAGTGAAAAGCTGTGGGGATTCGGACATCCAATGAAGTATGTCGGCCATTAGCTATGGGGAGAAGAATTTGCTGTTTAGCAATTATTAGGCAAAATTCACAAATTTGGGGTACTTAAAATATGAAAATGCAGATTCAGTTTCAGGTGTGAATTGATGGAAGCAACCAAGAGTCCTCTACATGATGAAAGAGGGGGACCATTAGTGGAAGAGAGTCTTCTTCTTGGCCTAGCTGTTATTACAATCTCCATTGTGATTGCAGTAATCTTTCAGGCAACAGGATGGGCACAGAATGTGGTTGCCGGACTGCTTCAGCTTTTAGAGGATAGTTGGAATGGGCTGACTCAATTCCTTCCTTAATGGAAGCGAATATCGAGTCATTGGGTCTTAGTTGACATCAGATTCTTGGAGAAGGTATTGCTTCAAATTATATGAGCCATTCAATAGGAAAACCTTATTTGTTCTCTAGAAGGTGCCGACCCGCTCCGGACTGGTGCATTCAAGCTCCGGTAGATGTATTGTGTATGGATACAGTATGACCGAGTGTAGTCCGGCCCAGCATGGGGGACTCTCGATCCCCCGACCCGGGTTCAAATCCCGGCCGGAGCACCACTGCTTTCTAACCAATCATATACTTTCTGTAAATAACTGGTATGCCCACAAGTGCTAATGAAAGGGTAATGCTGACTACAAATCCTGAGATGCCTACACCTTGGGCAGCTATTGCTTCTATTCCGGATATAGTGATTGTTATGTTTCCTGAACAGGATTCCAGAGTTGGTGATTCTTCGGACTCATAGTAGAGAATGTAAGCACCCACACCAGGCACTGGCAAGTGGATGTCAATGATTCCATTGCTTTGACTAATGGTTCGTACAGTAAACTCCGTCCAAGTGTAAGTGAATCCAATGCCTTGGAGGAATGATCCATTATAGCCCCTCATAACGAAGCGAACGAATATCTCCTGTGCTGGTGAAATTACCTCATAATAATCAAGCTGAACCATTACTGGGATAATTCTCCTCACTTTGAAGCTGTAGTAAAATGTCGTAGACAGCTCATATTCGGATTGCATCCCCGTGTAAATTAGTGCAATTGTGAAGTCACCTATTGTGTCTGGTGCTGTTATGGAGAAATGAACAAGTCCAATTGAATCTGTTACAAGAACTTCACTTGGTGTTCCTTGATGATTGAGTACTTCTAAGACCTTATCAGGTAGACCCCCATCGATTCCATTAAGCTGTATTTCTAATGAGAACCTTTGTGAAGGCGATGCATAGCCAAGAATGCTGCTCTCAATCAATGTGAGTTCAGGTTGTAGCCATATTGTCAAGTCGAATGAATGAGATTTGTTTGTTATGAAATCATTCCCAGAAACTGATATAGTTAGGCTTCTTGGGCCAACTGGACCTTCAAAAAGTAAAGCTATAATCAGTGATATATGACCGGGAGGGACTTGTTCTACATAATCAGTATTAGTAGCAGGATCATGGATAGTAATTGTTGCATTTTGTATGGGTCTATTGAGTACATCGGATACTTCAATCCCAAATTCATTCTCTAAACCTAGAATGGAGTATTCGGGTTTAGTGATATCTATTGATATAGGACTTTCAACTTCGATGGTGGTTTCTGCATGGGTTGTTGTATATCGTTCGCTCCCGTTGAAGTAAATTCGTAGAGTATGTTTGCCGAGACTGAAACGGGAATCAACATTCAGAGTATAGCCTGCATATCCTAGTGCATCTGTAGTAATCGTATCAATAGGAATATCATCCAGATAAATGCCAAGGAGAGTATCTTGGAGATAGCCTTCAACCGTTTCAGCCAGTACTTGGATCTGAAATGTATCAGTCAAATTGACAGCGTATGGGATTGTAGATTCGATGCTTATTGATGATTGAATTTGTTCGATGTTTATTTGGAAATCCAATTCATAACCCGAGTTATATCCCACGAGGTCTTCTTCGTAGACTACTCTTAATTCATTCAAGCCAAGGTGGCACCATGATGCATTGCACTGAAAGCTGAAAATGGCATAACCAGTTACGTTCGTCGAAGCTATGGCAATCTGTGTATTGTCTGTACTAACTGCTAGAATTGCACCCGCTATAGCTTCTCCAAGATCATTCTGTAACAGGACTGTGAAAGATAAATCATCACCTGGATAGATTGTTTCAGGAAGATTCTGAATGGATATCTGAGTATTTGATACTACATGTACAAATGCATACTGAAACGATGGAGCTAAAGAAAGTGTTGCATTACCTGCGAAAGTGGCATTGATAATTGTAATACCTAGCGGGTGATTTGAGGGAATATTCCAGATTATGGATGCATAGCCATTCGAGTCTGTTACATCAGACCCGAGGTATGTTCCTAAGAGTTCGTCATAGAAATCTATGATTTGGTTGGGAACTGGATTGCCATAAGTTCCATTCTGAAGTAGTCTTGCTGTCAGTGGTATAGAAGCTCCTCTGATTACTACTGTTTCACCTTCGGCTGATACGGCATCTGTATTGCTCATGGACACCAGAATCAATCCCAGTATTATGAGGGTCATTGCAGTGAGTGGCCTCCTCATGAAACATACCTCGCAGCTTGCTTGCACTAATTCATTATTGTTAAGATAGAAACGTGATTACCAGCAGTATGCTTTGGGATACTGAGAGTAGGTTCATCAAGTTCCCAATGTGAGTCTACATCTTGGTTTTTAATCTCCTACAAGCCGTATCATAGACATCATTGAGCTCTACTGTAGAAATTCCTAGGAAAAAGAAGTTGAAACACAATCTGGGGGAGTTCATATGTGCTAGCAAGGACCAGAGCTTAGTTCTGATGCCACTCGTGCAGTCGGTCTTCGGGATTGGTGCGATAACTATGTCTATACGGGAAACAGGAAAAGGAAGCCATTCGGGCTTGGTCACTAGTATATCTCGTGCCGGCATTTGGCGAATAGTTGAGGTGTCTTGGATCCTTAGTACTGTGTCAGGCGTTCTTTACCTGTTTGTCGTTTATTTGCTCCCTCTTGCTCGACTTATACAGCCGGTGCCATTTCCATTCAAATTCGTAGTTGAGTTCTTAGTATGTGGAGTTATAATGGGTACTTCAGCGCTTCTCACATTGGATAGATTGCGTTATAGTGGAATCTCTGTATCTGTTAACGAGGATATGGTAGTTCTTAGATCCAACAATCGGTTGATTGGAACCAGTTGTTTGGAAATAATCTCAGCCCCAGGTTCAGTACGGTATAGCGAGAGAGAACATCCTGAATATGATACTACTTTTCTTCTGGCACTACGAGCTGGAATGGATAATCGAGTTACAATGGCTTATGAGATTGGTGTACAAAATGAGGAGCCATTTCTTCGTATCTTCATAACTGCTTCAGGGAGAAATCTGAATCAGATTGCAGGTACACTTAGAAGAGAAGCTACTAGAACTGAGGCAATACTTTTGGCATCTCTTAATAATGTGGAATTGCGACAACTGAGTGGATTGGAACTGAGGAATGTAGTGTTTTCGTACCTGAAACCAGTTATATTTGGGAAGGATGATACTGTATCTGAAGAGCCACTTGAGCATCATGCCTTGTTTGTCATTGATGGGGATCCTCGTGTCATGCCATCACTTGACTCTTCACAGGTTGGTACATTCATTTCTACCGTACTGAAACAAGGTTACTCAGCGAATTTAACTTGTGTCTTCTCAAAAGCAAAGCCAGGTAAAGAGCGACGAAAGCTCGAAGGAAAATGGAAATCGATACGTGAAAAAGAAAAGAGAAGTGAAGATTCACTGGCTGACCAAGCTGCCAAGAAACAGCTCTTGTGGCACTACGAGAAGATTCAAGGAAAGGATACCTGGTTTAATGTCACAGTTACCCTAGTAGTCAGAGCAAATACCTTAGACATGCTTCAGGAATATCAGGAGGGTCTGTCTGGGTTGGTTTACTCGGTCTGGGGAGGAGAAGGAACTATAGAACTTAAGTCAAAAGGGATGAATCGAAGGACTAGCTATAGATTGCTCATGAGACGGCATCTTCGCCCAAGAAGAATGCACGTGAGTAGACTTGCCGCTTTTGTTAATACACCAGTTCAACAGTTGCCAGTAATTGCATCTGCACCCGTACCTTCTTTTGCTATTCCATCAAAGGAACAGGTTGATAATGAACTGGTCATCGGAAAAGCTGTCTTTGGAGGACGAGAGTTAATTGATGTAGGATTGGATATTGAATGGTTGCGAGAACATGTAGCTGTACTTGGTGCTACCGGAACTGGGAAGACTACACTTGTTAAGCATCTTGTAAGAGAATTAAGCACCAAATCGGAGGTCCCTTGGTGGATTTTTGATGTGAAAGGTTCAGAGTATCTGAATTTGGTCAATGTATGTGATGATGTGGTTATTCTTCGTCCAGGGCTTGATCCTTCTTTTGTGATTGACTTAATGGATTCTGAAGTAGATTTAGATGAGAAACATGCACATACTACATTTGCTATTCTGAAAGAGCTGTTAAAAGAAAGGAATACTTCGTCCGAGCTCACACCAGCCATGGAAAGGATGCTTCGTACTGCAGTATTGGATGTAGCTAAATCAAAAGATCATGAAAACTCTATTCAAGCATTAGTTCAGAGAATTGTTGAGGTAGCCAGTGATGATAGAATGGGTAATATGACTAGAGATGCCTTGCTCAATCGATTGGAGATTCTTTCTCGGGAACCTCTTGGGTCGATTCTTAGAGGAGGACAAAATGCCGTCAGAATTTCTGAATTGATGGGAAAACGCGTAATATTCGATCTTCATCATGTGGCAATGGTTGGGGGTATGGAGGCAGCAAGGATACTGTACAATCTTGTTGCTAAACGGATATTCGATTTTGCACTATACCGTGGTATTACACCGGAACTTCAACATCTTGTTGTTTTAGAGGAAGCAAGTAATTTGGTTCCTGAGAGTTATTCTCGACACACTGCTGCAGATGTTACAACAGGAGAATCAATGGTTATGCTGTTGCGTGCAACAGGCCAAGGAGTGATAGTTATTTCTACTAGGCCTAACATTTCTTCGAATATACTAGCAAATACTTCAACCAAAATCACATTCAGACTTCCATATGATAGTAGCATTGGTGGTAGGTTTATGTCTCTTGAAGAGGTTCAGGAGCGTTATCTTCGGACACTCAAACGAGGCCGGGCATTGATAGTAATGCCGGGTACTGAAACCTTCGAAATGGCAACACGTCCATTTGAATCGGCTCCTTTGGCGGAGATTGTAATGGCTGGACAATCTGTTGCATCTAAGATTTCAAGAAAGGAATCTGAAGTTCGGATTTCAGCGGAACAGACTGATTCAGCAGAGGACTCTATTGTTGGAGTTGACAAAGTAATTCCAATAGAAAAGAAGGGTACAGTCTTTGATAGGTTCGGTGAGCTTGGTACTCATGTTGTTGCCTTTCTTGCATCAAGAAGTATGGCAACACAAGGGGAAATCCATAGGCTCTTGGCTACAATTGATTCCAGGATAGATGATGAAGATTTTAACGAAGTTATTCGTGACTTGGTTTCTCTTGGAACAATTGAGAGAGAAGCACTATCTCTGGTGCCAGGAGGGTTTGTGTTTACATTACCTGGTCGAGGTCTTCCTGCTGTTAGGACTGCCATTTCAGAGTATATCACAAGTCGGCTCGGAACACGCTATGAACTTCAAGAGCCGGATGAAGAAAGTGGCTTGGATCTATTGCTTGATGATAAGGCAATCTTGATTCTTCCTGAGCATCTGAAAGCCTCTTCTATGGATTCAACTTTGCAGCGAATAAGGGGTCATATGAGTCAATTGGGTAATAATGTCACAGAATTGATCATCATTGTGAGAGGTAGTGTTGCTGCAGCAAAGCTCCGTGAACTAATGGACAGTTCAGAAGATTTCAATGCTGTTAACATACTGTCTGCATTTCCAAGCTCACTCAATACAATGATTGAAAACCTTGTGGCTAAATCGGAATTAGATATTCCTGATGCAGAACAGAAACAGCTTGGAGAAGTGATTGAGGGAACAGGGCAAGTAGATTTGATTGGTGCAATGCATGAAGTTGGATCGGCTACAAGCAGGGCAATACAAATGCGCCTCTGGTTTCAATTGCTCCAAGATTTCATTGATCTTTCTGAAGGGCGTGTGGAATGGCCTGTTTTGCTAGAATTCATCGAAACAACTGCAATGCAATCATTGAAAGGACGCTCAACACCAATGAATGCAGAAGAGGGGAAACGTGCCCTGACTGAATTACTTGCAGATGAGGTTCTAGTGGCTGTTCGTGTTGGTGACGATCTTGAGTTCATTGATTTGACGGAAGGTTTGTGGGTCTTGAACTCAGCAGTCCTTGGCGAGCTTAGGGAAAGCGTAGTTGATGCACTTGCATTGAAATTGAAAAAGGGTGTAAACAGAGTATTCAGAGGGCATGGATATTATGATCTTTGCACGAATGGTATTTCCTATGTTGTTTTTCCAAACCAGCAGCAGCTAAATACCCTGCTTCATCTCCAAAGTGATGTAGCTTGTAGAACATGTAAATCCAAACGAATTGTATGTGTGTTAACTGCAGCTGAGTATCTTGAAGACAACATAGTTATGCCGGAGAACATTCAGCTCTTTGATTTCTCTGAATATGTGTCAGCTGCTAGTGTTACAGGATAAGGTTGCTACTGCATTGGATTTCCTAGTGGTAGATCTATACAACAATCTTGGTGCAGGGAATAGGTCTGCCCGATATCAGGTCAGAAAGACGATTTGGAATGGTGAGATTGAAGATTGCTATGTCGGTACCAGAGCTTGATAGTTTGATTAACTCTGATATCTTCTTAGCCATTCCGCCTGTTACATCAGTGGCAGAAGATGGCCCGCTCCTTTTCAGAACTTCATCCTTGTTGGAGTTGCTAATCAACGGAATTAGTCTTGCTTGTGGATTATGGTTAGGATCGTCTTCAAAGACTCCATCAACATCTGTTCCAAGATATAATGCTGCAGCGGAAAGCTCTCTGGCAAGATGTACAGCTATTGTATCACCGCTAAGGATTGATGCTCCTTTGATTGTATCAAAACATACATCTCCATGCAAGATTACCACAAAATCTGAGTCGAGGGATTTCTGAATTAGGTCAAGAGGAAAGTCTGCTATCTTTCCATCTCTCAACCACACTGCAGTAAAGGGAGATATGACAACTCCGGGAATTCCTGTATTATTCAGAATTGTTTCGACCTCCAGAGCCAGGGTACTCATGTTATGTCGAACGTGAGGAATACCTTTGAGAAGCTCACTGGGTGGTGTTGCTGGATTTCCATAGCCATGAGCATGAGCAGCTTGATGACCATGAGCTCCACCTCCGAGGATTACAATCAGCTGGCTATCGTGTGTTTTCAGTTCCTCAGCTATTCGGCTTATGTTATTCTTATCAACTTCCGGAGGCGTGGAAGCTTTTTGTGTTATGACAGAACCACCAAGCTTTACAATTACAAGCTTTCCTGATGGAGACATTTGCGTACTTTGAAAAGGAATTGCTTATGGACATTACCATCGAGAAGTTTGCAGTCAAAGTTTCAAACACAAGACAACCTTTTTATCCATATCCAATTCCGTTGCCTTGGACACCCCCCAAGTGAGGTTGTTTCTTCAAATGACACAAAAGGCACGAATTCGACTATCAAGTACCAGTACTGAACACCTTGATAGTGTATGCAACCAAATCAGAAGGATTACTCGCAAGACAGGTGTCCGTATGGCAGGTCCAATACCACTGCCAACTCGCAGAATGGTGATTCCAACTCGAAAAACGCCATGTGGCCAAGGATCAGAGTCTTGGGACAAATGGGAAATGAGAGTTCACAAACGTCTGATAGATATCGATGCGGATGAAAGAGCAATTCGCCAAATTATGCGAGTACGAATCCCAGATTCAGTGTACATTGAGATAGAACTTACGGGTTAATTGGTACTATTCTGGTCCCGACGCAAACTCTTTTTGTATAAGCTTCATTTCTTGGGTATTCGAATCTATGCCGAGGCGTTCCAAGAAATGTGTGGAATTATTGGTGTCGTACAAAAACGAGGGCAGGTCGCACCTTTCCTACATCAAGCTCTGAAACGTCTTGAATACAGAGGATATGATTCGGTGGGTGTTACAACTATCGCCAATGGTAAATTGTCTATGAAGAAGGATAAAGGGAAGATTGAGGAGGTTCATATGAAACTGAACCTCGATGAGATGGATGGAAGTATTGGAATTGGACACACACGATGGGCTACTCATGGAATACCTTCCATGTATAATTCCCATCCGCATTTTGACTGCAATGATGAGATTGCAGTAGTTCATAATGGTGTAATTGACAATTTTCTTGAGCTTAGGGAAGAATTGAACTCAAAAGGGCATAAATTTGAGTCTGAAACAGACACTGAAGTTATCCCTCATATGATTGAGGACTGTATGGCTGACGGAATGAACCTTGTTGATGCTCTCAAAGAGGTCACAAAACGGATTGAAGGAACTTATGCGATAGTGGCAATGGCTACAAAAGAACCTGACAAAATAGTATGTACGAGAGATGGGAATCCCCTAGTAATAGGAAGAAAGGAAGGTACATCTTATGTGTCCTCCGATATCCCTGCCTTCCTACCTATGACTGATGATATGATTCTGCTTTTAGATGGAGAGATAGCAGCATTAAGTACAGGCGGGGTGGAAATCCGAAAGCTTTCTGATAATTCTATAGTAGAAAGGGAAACCATCAAAATTAGCTGGACAGCTGATCAGGCTCAAAAGGGCGGATTTCCTCATTTTATGCTGAAGGAGATACATGAACAGCCAGATGCTATTAGAAACACACTTCGTCTGAGACCTGAAGCTATTGGAGAAGCAGCACGCTTGATTAGTGATGCAGAGAATGTGTATTTCTTAGCAATGGGAACATCAGGTCATGCTGCGTTAGCTGGACGACATATGTTTGCTTCTCTATCAGGAATTCTGCCTACATTCGAACTTGCAAGTGATTTTCAGGATACGGTTTATGGTACACTATCTGAAAAGGACTGTATTGTAGCGATAACACAATCAGGTGAAACAACTGATACTATCATGTCCGTAAAGTATGCAAAAGGCTTTGGTACAAAAGTTGTGGCAATCACTAACGTTGTGGGTAGTTCAATAACTCGAATTGCTGATCATACTGTACTTACACAAGCTGGTCCTGAAATTGGAGTCGCTGCAACAAAGACGTTCATGGTGCAACTTACATCGTTGGCATTGATTGCCTTGGCAACTGCAGAGATTACAGGTCATATTACGAAGGATGTTATTGAAAGGAAAAGGGGAGCTCTCCAGGAACTACCTGATGTTGTTTCTGAGGTTATATCAAGAAATGAGGAAACGGCACGTCGTCTTGCCGCAGAATTGTATAACAAGCCAAGTCTGCTGTTCCTAGGAAGAGGGATATCTTTGGCTACAGCAGAGGAAGGAGCCCTCAAACTCAAAGAAATTGCATATAATCATGCTGAGGCCTACTCAGCTGGAGAGTCTAAACATGGCCCAATTGCATTAGTCCAAGACGACTATCCTGTAGTGTTTATTGCCCCAAGAGATGAAACAAGGAATCGATTGATTGGAAATATGATGGAGATGAAAGCACGTGGAGCTTCAGTTATTTCTGTTATTGAAAGAAATGATACTGAACTCCGCGGTTTATCGGACCACACTTTTATCATCCCACAAAGCGTTGAGCCAGAATTTTCGACCATGCCGTATATAGTTCCACTTCAGCTCTTTAGCTATTATATGGCAAGAAGAAAGGGATTTGATCCGGATAAACCACGTAACTTAGCAAAGTCAGTAACGGTACTTTGAGGAGCTTAAATCCATCTAGCTTGATTCACAGTATGTGTGAATCCAAATGTCGGGAACAATTCTTAGTCCACTTGTGGATTTTGCCAATCTGATTGCTACCTATTTTGCTGAGATATGGGAATTTCTGATTTTCATTGGCAGAATATCCGCAGTAATAGTGGTTCTTGTGGGTGCAATACTTTGGTTTACTGAAGTCAATTCTTCGAAGGGTAAGAGTTTAGTCATGAGTGGAATTCTGCTGGCAATTATTGTGCAGTATTTTGTTACATTCCCTCCTGCTTTTATCTTGAGTTGAAAAAGCCTGACTGTTTTCTAATATCAAAGTAGTTCTGTGATGATAGTTTGAAGGGCTTCAACAAGTCGGTCAATATCTGAAAATGAATTGTATGCATGAAGAGATACTTGCACTAGACCATCATCTACAATGGGCTTTATCAAGGGATGAGCACAAAGAAGACCGCTTCTTACGGCTATATTTGAATCATCGAGAAACATTGCCACTTCATGGCAATTGATTCTGTTCTCTGTCCCTACATTAAAGCCTAGGATTGTACTCTTCTTGCTGACAGGACCATAAATGGTTAATCCTTTGAGTTCGTTCAGTCGATCTTCAAGATAGCCTTTGAGTTTTCCAAGATGGGTTGCTATTTTTTGCGGAGTTAGATTCTGAATGTATTTTGCAGCGGCTCCAAGACCTATTATTGCAGGAACGTTTAGCATTCCAGATTCGAACTTGTCAGGCTGAAATGCTAATTCATAGGAGCTAGGTTTAACATCTGCTACAGCAGAACCCCCAAGAATTCCCGGCACGTGATAATCACCAACTGATTTACGAATCCACTGAATCTCAACACTTGGTGGACCCAGTAATCCAATGTTTCCAGAACATAGAACTATGTCTGCTCCCAGTTGAGCAGGATTGAACTCAAGGAATCCGATAGAACGAGTGGCATCCGTAAGTAGCAATGCGCCTTTCTCTTGTGCCATTTGACCAATTTTAGCTATTGGATTTACAGTACCAGTACCAACGGTAACATGGCCCGCGGCAACAATTCCGGTCTTCTCATCAATCGCATTTTGCATGAAAGAGAGATCAATGGTTCCTTCGGAATCAACTGGCACCACTACTACGTCAAGCTTCATAACTTCTGCCACTCGGAGAAGAGCCACAAGAACTGAATTCTCTTCGCTCTGTGCAATAACCATCTTGTTTCGATTTTTCTGGTTTGAGTGATGACCATAGGCAAAAGATGCAACTGCGGTTGGTATTGACTTCTGAAAAGAGATTTGTGACTTATCCGTATCGAATAGCGACGCAAGTGTGTTGCGTGTATCCTCAACTTGAGTACTGGCTTGTACGGCCAGACTATGAGCTCCACGACGTGCTGATGCCACGGTTGAGCTTAGAAAATCTGCTGTGGTTTCAATTGCAACTTTGGGAACCAGTGAGGTGCTTGCTGAATCAAAGTAGGCAAAATCTGGATTGGAGTCGTATATGTTAAAATCTGACCGAATCTTCATTATTGTGCTCACTTGATATAGAAGTGTTCAGAAGCTGCTTTAATATTGGCGTTATTCTATTCAACCTGAACAATGATGATGACTAAGCCTGTTGAAAGTCATTTCATTATTACCAATGAGAAATTAATATTCGAGGTTAAGGGGGTTGTACATCCCGAAGAAAGGA
>JBHLND010000328.1:0-3525 GCA_048937485.1 Promethearchaeota archaeon | reverse complement strand
TTTGCATAGATTCCATCCATACCTAAGCAACTTGGATTTCTTTCTGTCGGGGTCTAGACGTGCAGATGCAGGTGAAGATGATGGTGAGAAGGTTCACACCAAACTCAAGCTTCGTAAAGGAAGTGGCATCTATGCCTGGAGGAGAGGTGGTATCGAACTGCGTCCAATGTGGTATATGCACGGCTAGCTGTGCTGTGGCGTCTGTCTCCGACCGTTACCGGCCAAGGGTATTGATTCAGAAGATGCTGCTAGGAAACCGGGATGCTGTTTTAGGGAGCGACCAGCCTTGGCTGTGCATGGCTTGTAGAATGTGTGAAAGCCGCTGCCAGGAAGGAATCAGTCTGGCTGATATCTTTCATGCTGTTAGACTCCTTGCAGTAAAAGAAGGAAGAGTCCCGACTGTGTTTAGAAGAACTGCGAGAACTATTCTACGGGATGGGTGGATGCTGGAAGGAGCATCATCGGATCTTGTGGAGGAAGACCGTGAGAACCTTGGACTGAATCCGAGGCCGGACTGGGACAATGCGTTCTCATCCAGAGTTCGTTCAAGGTATTTCGCAGGTGGTAATGCGCTTTGAAGGAAATGCTGTTGTACACAGGATGTACAACCCCAGTCCGAATTCCAGAATACGAAGCCTCGACTAAGGCGGTTCTGGAAGCCTTGGGCTTACTTCTCATGGATATTGAAAACGCAAACTGCTGTGGGGCCCAGTTTATCGAGTCCTTTAATGTAATGGCGCATACAGCTATGAGTGCTAGAATACTAGCATTGGCTGAAAAGAGAGGACTGGATATTCTAGCAATATGCGGAGCGTGTTCGGGATCACTAAAAATGACAAAGCATCATCTGGACACTAACGAAGAAGCCAGAACCGAAGTTAATGCACTGCTTGCTGAGGACAGTCTCAAATACACAGGCAAGGCTTGTGTGAAGCACCTACTGCAAGTCTTCAGGGAAGATATAGGATTCAGAGAGGTTGAACGGAACATAGTCAATCCATTTTCGGGAATTGAAATCGCATCCCATTATGGTTGTCATGTGACGAGACCTCACGATATTATGCAGGTCGACAATCCTGAATATCCAACAATTCTGGATAGACTTGTAGAGATTGCCGGTGCAACTCCGATTGATTACTCAGGAAAGGCTCGTTGCTGTGGAGGCCCTCTGCTGGCAATGGACCAAGAAGCATCGGAAATGATTGGCAGAGAGAAAATCGAGAACATGAAAATTGCTGGCGCTAAGGGAGTGATCACTGCATGTGCCTTTTGTACAATCCAGCTTACCCAAGTTCAATTTGGAGCAGGAATCGACAGGGACGAGATCATTCCAGTACTGACATTGCCTCAGTTTCTAGGGTCAGCACTGAATATTGACAGTGACCGTTTGGGACTTCATCTTAGTCGAATAAGTCCTGATCGGATACTGGCATCACAGAAAGGAGGTAGACTGTGAATTGGAACATACAGAGGAAACTGCATCAACTAGGGGAGATTTCCCAATAACCGATGCCGATGTTAAGAGCGGCTTCAAATATGAAGTCGCCCACAAGATTGGCGGAGAAGGCGTTCTAAGATGCCTGAAATGCGGAGCTTGCAGCGGCGGGTGTCCGGTTGGTTCTGTGATAGACTATCGCGCACGAAAAATCCTTGGAAATGTCCTACTTGGGCTCAAGGATCAAGTACTCCTAGGGGAGGACTTGTGGTTGTGTGCGGCATGCTTCACATGTGAAGAGAGATGCGTTCAGGAAGTGAACTTCACTGATGTTATCACTGTGTTGCGGAACATGGCAAGTCGAGAGGGAAACGCCGCACCCGGATATGTGGCCATGGCAAAGATGGTCATGGAAAACGGGCGTGTTAGCAAAGCTACCCGACAAGTCGATAGAATGCGTGAGCAGCTAGGTTTGCCGCCAATTCAGGAACCTGCAATTGACCAGTTAAGTAGGATACTCGAATCATCGAGATTTCATGAAGTGATAGAAGCTTCAGAAAGGAGGGATGAGGTCAAATGAAATATGCCATTGCTTGGGGCTGTCTGGTTCCCACAAGAAGGTCACTCGTTGGCTATGAAGCAGCAACGAGGAAAGTGTTGAAGCATTTGGACGTGCAAATCACTGACATCCCCAATGAAACCTGCTGTGCGCCATTCTGGATGCAATCGCTTGACCTAACTACATCCATTGCTATGGCCGCCCGTAATTTGGCAAAGGCGGAGGAAATGGGTCTCAATCTCATTACACCTTGCAGTGGCTGTTTTCACTCCTACAAGCGAGTGAATCATACGCTTGAAACCTACCCTGAGATGCGAGACAAAGTAAACTCAATTCTGAGGAGCGCAGGCTTGCGATACAGGGGAACTGTAGAAGCACGACATCTCGTGGATTTTCTGTACACCGATATCGGACTGGAAAGAATAACTGAGAAGGCAACTCGAAATCTTGAGGGCATCAGCATAGGGCTTCGCTATGGATGTCATATGCTCAAGCCGCATGAGCTGCTGAACATCGAGTATTCCGAGAGACCTACCTTCGCAGATGAAATTCTGGAGTCTATCGGACTAACAAGCATTCAGTACTCAGGAAAACATCGGTGTTGCGGAGGGCTCCTAAGAGGAGTCAATGATGATGTTGCAGATCTGATTCTGCATGAACGATTAGAAGATGCTGGCAAAGCTGGTTTGGACGGGCTTGTGACCGTCTGCTCTCTTTGTCATCTACAGCACGATATGGGACAACGTATGATCAAAAAGAAGTTCGAAATGGATGAACTTGACATTCCAGTTCTTCATTACCCACAGCTGTTGGCACTCAGTTTTGGCTACGCTCCTGAAGAGATAGGATTGGATCATCATACTGTGAATACTGAGAAATTTGTTCGGAAAGTCATGGCGGTAGGAGGTGGAAAATAATGAGCGCTGGAGATGTAAGAGTAGGTGTCTTTGTTTGCCATTGTGGATTAAACATTGCCGGGACTGTTAATTGCGAAGCAGTAGCTAAGTACGCAGCCAAACTCCCAGGCGTTGCTCATTCGGTTCATCTCATGTTTGCTTGCTCTGATGATGGTCAGAAGAGCATCAAGGATGCGATTAGAGAACTTAACCTGAATAGAGTCGTAGTAGCATCTTGCACACCTCGTACTCATGAACCAGTGTTCAGAGCATGTGTAGAGGATGCAGGATTGAACCGTTATCTATACGATCAGGTGAACCTCCGAGAACACGTAAGCTGGGTGCATATGGATGAGAAAGACCTTGCAACGAAGAAGGCTATGGAACTCGTGGCTATGTCGGTTGAACGAGTGAAATACCTTGAACCGCTTGAAAGAAAAGTCGTTGATGTTATTCCTGCCGCGGCTGTGATTGGGGGCGGAGTCGCAGGAATCTCTGCAGCTCTAGACCTGGCGAAGGCTGGCTTCGAAACCCATCTGATTGAAACCCGCCCAACAATTGGCGGCCAAATGGCTCTCTTGGACAAGGTGTTTCCTCAAAACGACTGTGCGATCTGCATTCTTGGACCTATCATG
>JBHLND010000327.1:0-3530 GCA_048937485.1 Promethearchaeota archaeon | reverse complement strand
TTACAGAAGTCACTAGTATCCTCATTGGTTATGCATCCCGGAACCATCAAATTTCACATTTCGCCAAAAGTGGTTCGAGTGAAACTTCTAGCTGTAGAATTACTTTCTCTTCAAATGATTCTAGAATCTCTGATTCAATTCGAACCTTGAAGTCCTTGGCTCTTTCAACCTCGCGCGAAATATCGTCACGAATCCTGAGCAAATCATTCTTGTGATATTCCAGATTCTTGTGGGCTTCTTCAAGATTGGACACCAGGCGTTCATTTTCAGCATAGACGTCCGAACCAGCAAACGTATGACGCTTCTCTTCAATCTGTTTGGCTTTCGTCTGTAATTCTGTCAGAGAGCCTTTCCTTATCAAATCTGCTTCCTCAATTGCCCTCCGAGCAAGTCGGTCCTTCAAAGGTAGCTTACCTTGGTCAATCGCAGTTTTCAGACCATTCAGACCTTCGATAAGACCAGGATATCCGTCCGGTTCAGCCACTATTGCAGCAAAGGGATCTTCGAAATAATCTCCTAATGCTCTTTGTCCCCCAGGAGCAATCCGAACTCCTGTGTCATGCTGCAGGAACTTCTTTACCTGCTTTTTCAGAGGATTGAGTTTCATGCGGAGAAGGCTGGCTACATGATCGGCTTCCTCATCTAGGTTTAATAGCTCTGAAACATTGGATTCCTCCCTGAACCCGTCATGCGCAGACTTTGCTTCGTCATATTCCTTTTGGGCTGTGTCTATCTTCAACCGTGTTTGGCGAATCTGCTCACTGAATATTTCCTTGCTGAAAGAAAGGTCCTTGAGAGTTTGAATTCGCCCACCAATTCGCTCTAGGTCTTTCAGCCAAGAATACTCGTAGAGAAGCTTTGCAATTCGTTTCAGCTCGCTCACTAGCTCCTTCATATGCACATCTAGTTGCTTTATCGTGCCTTTGTGTTTCTTGTCCATTCTTCTTATCCATCGAGCTCCAGCACCCCATAGCTCCTGAATGAAATGTTGTATCTCTTGCTGAAGGCCTTCTGTGCTCTCATAAGTGATCTCCTTCTCAACGTAGAAGTCATTGGCAATATCATCAATCTTCATAGCAAAGCGAGCCGCGATGCTGATTTGCTCCCCTTCATCATCATCAGTCGTATCCTTGAAGGCTGTAGATAGTTCTTGGATATCTTTGAGAGACCTCTCAACGATCTTGTAGCTCTTTTCAGCCTTTTTTGAGAAATCCTTTGATTTCTTCCCAAGCTGTTTCCTGTACCATTTCTCAAGTTGCTCGACTGTCAGAGTTGTCATCGGGAATGTACACCTGCACTCGTCCTCGGTTTTTTGTGCCACTTTATCAACTTTGTGAACTTGACGGTTTCACCTTGACATAACAGGTTATATAGCGGGATTCTTCCCAGAAAACATAGCATAGGAATGTGATCGGTCTTGACTGAGGTTTTGGATACTGGAAATCGATCGCCCAGACTTGACATTACATATGCCGTTGAGTGTGTGTCCTGAGGAAAAGGTCGTACTGGTTTCTATATTCAACGCCTAGGCCTGATTGATCCTAGTGGCAAGGAACGTTTGCTGCTCAGAAATCCTGCCGACTACAAGGGAGGCTTCTGGGTTTCGTGCAGAATTGATGGCGAAGTCCATGTCACCACATCGACTGAACCTGAAGCGTTTGCTGTTGCAAAGAAGGAGAACCTGAGTGGGCTACTGAAACTATCCCTGGATCGTTCGGAGCCAGATCTGACAGAACCTTATCTTAGGTTTGACATAGACCTTTGGAGCTACAACAAACCAACTCTGCTAATACGTCACAAGACCACCAATGTGGGAGACCTAGTGGTTGAAGATCTAAAGGTCTACCACATGATGGACTTTGACATTGGCGGGCCAATGAGCTACAAGGATGATGTTGGGTTGTTTGATGTCGAAACTGGACTCATGAGGGTGTTTGACACCAGTTCTATTGGTGTTGCCCTGTCATCCAGACCGGCACCACAAGGGTGGGAAATAGCTCCACCAACGCAGCTGAGAATAGACCCAGACTGTCGCGACCTTAGGAACAACCGTGAGTTCGGACCAATGGACATTGCTACGGCTCTGCAATGGAATTTGGGTGATTTGAAGCCCGATGAAGCAAAAACCGTAGACCTCGCCATTGTGGCGACCGCAAGTCTAGACGAGCTTGACACTCTGATGAAGGAGGCTTGGAAGCTCTTCAAAAGGAAGGTCCGATGATGTCGGCACGTAAAGCCTGGCAGTGTCGATTGAGGCGGGGAAGCTCCCCAAAAAACCTTCGACATGGTCCATGGAAAAAAAGTTGAAGTGGGGCACCCTCACGAGTGCCCCCAACTTCTCAATCGTCATTCTGTTCTTCTAGATAAGCTACAAGCATTAGGGCCGAGTCACTGCACTTAGCGGGCTGCCCCTTATTCTGGGAACTTCCTCCATAAAGAAAACCCAGATCCATTAGGGATCGCAAGTTCCACTTCACAGTGCTATACGGCACAGAGCTTCTTCTTGACACAAGATCTGCCAACGCTGTCACTGTTAGGTCATGATGACGGAGAAGCCTAGCGCTCATTTGCAGGACAAGCTTTTGCGTATGGCTCATCCTGTCATCTGCTAGAAGCAGAAATGAAGATGCAAGACTCTCAAAAGAAGGCTTGGCTTGGTATTTGTAATTCTCAGAGGCCTCATTGCCACTGGAGAATACATTCACCTCGTGAGTTGATTTCGTACTCACCTTTCGCCTTGGCGACCCGACAACGATGGGCAGCAGTTGTCATTTCAGTACCCATTTTGCTTTTCACCTCTTTTTCTATTTGGGTCAAGCGTGCCTCGGACTTTCTACACTTAAGTTTTACCGGCCAAGAATCCTGATGAAGGAATTTGGCTATTGCATGTCATCGGGGATTTCCAGACCGAGGGCCCTTAGTTTCCCAAATCCCTTGCTGAAAAGGCTCATGTGATGACGGATGTCTTCTTCTGCCTCAGATACTGCTTCAAGAGACGAAGCAATTTCTTCAAGGCCCCCTGAACCGTAGGCATCCATCATTTCGCCAATAATGTCACTCATTCCTAGCATTGACTCCCTAAGCAAGCTGTTCAGATCAAGCATTGACCGAACAGTTTCAATTGCCTCAGCATCCGGCATATAAGGCAAGAAGTCCTCCAGTGCAACACCAGCGTCTCTACATTTCTCAACACGGCCGGGAATGATTTCGTCGATCATGGAATGCATCCAGCCAAGACGCTCCTGGTCTGTAAGACTCCTCAGATTCTCTATCGAGAAGTAGCCGGTCCAGGGTCCAAACTCTGAGGACTCGTAGTATATCCAATCATCAAAAGCAGCTAAAACTCGTTTCCAGGCATCCTCAGTTTCAGACATAGTGTATCCCATTTGTTGACCAGCATCTGAGGTTATAAGGAACTTGCGGAAGACCTCACAAGACATGAGAGAGAGAATTCTGGCGAGAGCATTGGATATATTGAAAGTGACTAAGGAAGAGAATCAATATCCCCTTACTGATGAACTAACTCTAAC
>JBHLND010000326.1:0-3535 GCA_048937485.1 Promethearchaeota archaeon | reverse complement strand
CTGCTCACGATGGTGACCTCGAGGCCGCTAGGAAAGCATTGGCGGATGGTGCAAACGTTGAGATTGTTGATGGCCGCGGAATGAAACCAATACACTGGGCAGCATTAAGAGGGCACAAAGAGATTGTTGGTGCCCTATTGGAAGTGGGTGCTGATGTCAATGGCAGGAATAGTGCAGAATGGACTCCATTGATGCACGCCAGTCTGGAAGGGCACCTCGACATTGCCAAGCTTCTGATTGAACATGGAGCTGAAGTAAATGCAAAGACCTACGTCTCAGGCACTGCTCTGATGTTTGCATCAGGGAAAGGGCACGAGTCCATAGTAAAGCTCCTTCTCTCAGCAGGCGCAGATCCGAGAATCCAGATTGAAGGGACAGACGATGAGGACGGGATGACCGCCATCGATTATGCATTTCGTGCAGGTGAGATTGGCATCACCAAATTGCTATTGGACGCCCGGGACAAACTTGATGGCGATGTGTGACTGCGGGATACTTTCCATTTAAGAGGCACACACACTGTGAATTTCAGTGAGTGATAATGAGCGTTTCGAGAATCCATAGACTAGGTCTAATAGCAGTTCTTGGATTCTTTTTGACTGCAAAGCCTATAGCTGCGTGCACCATATTCATGGGTAGTCTGAATGGAACTGTACTTTTTGGCAACAATGAGGATTGGTACCCTGTTGACACCTATGTCACATTTGCTCCAGGTCAAGGTGAGGATTTCGGTGTGGTATATTGCGGCACTGGCACTTGGTATGCAGAGGGAGGGATGAATGAGGCAGGTCTCTGCTACGATGCAGCAGCTATACCTGAAGTAGAAATGAATCCTCATTCAGAGAAACCTAATCCCTTGGATTGGCCGCCCATCTTGATGCTTGAAGAGTGCTTGAATGTGTCAGAGGCAATAGCCCTGTTCGAGTACTACAATTGGGAAACCACAATTGCGTGGCAATTGCTGGTCGCGGACCGCAATGGAGATTCAGCAGTCTTTGCTCCCGGAGCAGATGGCGAGTGGAATTATACGATGAGGGAGAATGCGTTTCAAGTCGTAACAAATTTCAATTTAGCTATGTATCCAGACTACACTGGGGATTCGCGATATAACACTGCGACATCTATGCTATCAACTATGGGGGACAATCTCTCTCTAGAGTACTTCACAGAAACATTGGATGCGGTTCACAATCCGGGGTACAGTGGTGTTGAAACAATCTACTCCAATGTCTATGACCTTGTTAATGGGGAAATGTACCTCTTTTACTTGCATGACTTCAGCCAGTACATTCGGTTCAATCTTACAGAAGAGCTTGAACAGGGATATCATCGATATCACATTGAAAGCCTCTTTGACATATTCACTACAATCAGCAGTACAACAACGACCGCGACGTCTGCCACCCCAACCACTTCGACACCAGCAATCACAGAAACGCCAGACTTTACTCTGCCACTTCTTGGGGCGGCTATTGGAGCTGGAGCACTGGTTGGCATAGTTGCCCTGACTCTAGTATGGAGAAAGAGTTGAAACCCTGTAGAATCTTTTGTCGATTTTTAAGAGGCCAATTCATCTTAGTAAACCTTATTCATATTTCTGAGGAGCAAAATCGGTAATTTCCGTATTTATGAGACAGGAGACTCTATAGAAATGCCGCAAAAGGGAGCACGCAGTAGTGTATGCCAGCAACACACTTGCGCTTTCCAATCCATCCACATCGATGGATTCGGTAGAGCTTGTTCATTCTGGATTGGATTACGCGCCGTCAGCAGACTTCGACAACGGAACCTATGTTGAGTGGTTCCAAGAGGCTGATAGCAGTTATGAGGAATGGACTCAAAACAGGATGAATTGGCGTTTCGGACCGAAACTTTCCTTTGAGATCTTTCATGAAAATGGAACTCGCATCACTGAAGACCACTACGCATTGATTGATGAGAAGCTGAACTTCTCAGTTGTCGTACCTGAGGCAATCTTTCCTGCTGGCAAGGAAATGGGTATGCTGATGTTCTATGGTTCTGGAGCTGGCAGTGATGATAATCCATCAATATTCCTCATGGCTTATGCACCAGGACCCAATAATATCACGGAAGCATTGCGCTTGCCGGTGGCATTTCCTGATTGGGATGACAAGTATCCTCCATGGTATGCCCTTGGAAACCAGTTCAATGAAACGATAATGTCTGAAACTACGTCCTACATAGATGCAATGATGTTGGACGACTTTACGGTTTTATACGGTGACGAGTGCACGACCAAATCAGATGGATTCAATCAGTACTACAATTTCATTGTCAGTCTTACAAACGACACTCCAAGAATGCTCTATGGCATTGGGATGATGGTGTTTGACACTGAATTCAATATGGTCGCTGATTATGAGTATGGATCAACCAGAGAACTCCAAGGAGTTGCCGTTGGAATTCATCCGTCTGAAGCCTGGCAGGACACCTATGGTGGAACCTATACTCTGGAGAAACTGGACTTCATGGACAATACCTTGTACTCAGTTGCTAGGGGGCAGGACTTCAGAATGCGTTTCAATATTTCTGGAGATACTCCGGAATCTGTTCAGATGGGCTTTGAAATTCCTCAAGACATGTATGTAACAATCAACCGAACAGGTTGGCATTGGGAACTTGTCACGGAGCAAGGCGGGTGGGTGTATGATGATATTCAAGACACCTATCTCTGGAATGACACAATTGATGTAACATACGAAGACTATGTGTATGGCCCGTACGAAATGCATGACTATGCCCAGGTTGCTGATGACATACTTGTGGAAGTCAGATATCTCTATTATGATGATTTCATTGGGTATTATGTTCAGAATGTAACTACTAAGGCGTTTCGAGAATTTCGATTCATCTACAATTCAACAACTGATTCCTTCGAAAGCCACTTCGGTTACGAGGTTTGGTCCTATCCGTATGATACCTACGTGGAAGGCGTGTGGGAAGAACGAGTGTGGGTTGAGGAAACTCCGCAAGAAGTGCTCTTTGAACTGAATGGTCCTCTGTGTGATGCTACACAAATTGAGGAGGAGTTCATTGTTGAGTTCGTTGGCCATTTTACCGAGAACATGCCAGTCACTGAAGATTCATCGTATGACTACTTCAACATATGGGTTGTGGGACCAACCGGAAGAAGTTACTCTCATTCTAACGAGCGTCAACCTTCTTCCGATTTTGACTTGGCAAAAAGGATCATTATCGAATCTCCGGTGACAATAGCAAAGGTTCTCACAGAGAGCGGTGAAGAACCATTAAGTTGGCTTTTCCAAATCAATAAGGGTGAGAGATTCCAAGTATTAGGAAGACTCCAGGGCGGAGCGCCGTTAGCACCCGAAATTGATGCAGTTCAATTAATAATGAGAGCATCTGATGGCTATTGGACACCTGACGAGTCTCGATGGTCAACCGTGACCTATGAGATCACGATGGAAATGGATGGAACACCTATCCTCCGAGCCTTCAATCTAACAGAGATGCAAAACTGGACCTACGGAATATACCATGACTATGTATTGGT
>JBHLND010000325.1:0-3538 GCA_048937485.1 Promethearchaeota archaeon | reverse complement strand
GGACATCAGTTTGATAAGTATACCATAATTGAAGTCATATCGTATTATTCTCGAATAATGCCAACCGCTTGCATCAGTGAACTCAGTTCTTAAAACCCAGCATCTGATTGATCCCTCATCAATCTCAACACTTTCCTGCCCCTGTATTTGATAAACTCTTGATTGAGCAGATTCAGCATTGAGAGTAATATTCTCACCAATGTTCCAATTGGAAACATCCGCCCAAAGCGGATACATCCATTCGAAGACGGTTTCATTAATCTCATGGTCATAATACGAGCAATCCCATGAGGGCAAAGACACCTGCAATGTTTTCGTGGTTGTGTAGCTCGAACGGGAATATACATTGTTGATTGTGACACTACTATTATCAGGAGCATTCCAGCCTGCAACTTCGTAGGCATCAGTCCAAATATGTGTTGAACCCCAGTGGTAGTCAGTTTCCTTATCATATCCTAACGTTAGGCCTATAGGAAACTCGGGCAGCGAGATTGAAGCATGCGTACCAGCCCCCATTGAAAGCATGAATAATATTAGAATGAAGTAGCAAGTGCCAAGCCTTAGGTCCGATTTCACCGCTTCTGGCCCTTCTCCTGTAGGTGTTTTCCTGTTTCTGACTAAATAACCTTTTTCACCAATAGTGATTGCCTCTGATACAATCGTCATGTAATTTCAGGGGCAATAGGGGCAAGGAAAAAGAGAATGGAAGGGAGAGCGGATCTCCCATTCCGAAATGACATCAGCTTCTTGCTTTCTCTAATATCCGGTCCATTCCATACAAGTACAGTATTAGCAGAAGAACAGAACCAAGAATGGTATTCCCCAGAATGGCCATTTCCCCAAAGAAGGCGATGGGTGTAGCAAGACCCACTGGAACTGACAAAGGATCAATATACGCAATGATGTTGTACGTGATACCGAAGAGGAATACCAGCACCATCAAGACATAGAACACTCTGGCCAGGTCACCAGATATCTTAGCGATGTTGCTATCGCCCATGAACATCTTGAGAATGTTCATCAGGCCATAGACAAGAAGGACAAATCCAAAAACCACCGCTAGGCCGCCTCCAATGTAGATGAAGGAAGGCATCAAGTGGTTCCAGCTTGTTGCTCCAATGAAGTCATCAAGAATCCAGCCTGCATTAAGGCCAGTGGCTAGAATAATGAAGAAACCCTTGAGGAAATGCAGCGCATTTCTTACAAGATCCCAGTTGCCAACACGCGGCTCAATTAGCGGCGTTATGAAGAAAAGCACACCAACAATTAGTGTCATGAACCCAGCACCAACCTGGGTCGGGTCTTCATTCATCCAAACAACTGCGCACAGCAGAATAGAAATCCCTAGGCACATCCAGGACATGTTCTCCTGTCCCATTGCATAGTAGATTGGAAATAATAGACCAACCACCAATGCGAAGTAGTAAATCCAGAGTACAATCGGGTCCATCCCGCCTGAGAAGCCAGATACGGTTGTAAACGGCATGTATACCAGGTAGAACAATGCCAGAGCGACTCCAGATAAGTAAAGGACCATCGTCTTCATGTCATATTCGCTACTCAATACTCTCACCTAACAATGCCCAATGGGCTGTAGTATTATCCCTCCAAGGTTCATACCTCTATATCAGTCATTTCACTCACCGAGCACTGTTGACTCGCTTCAACAATCATCCTTTAGTAGAGGCGTTGTGAAGGAATGGTCCATGCCAAGCACAATCAGACAATGCTCAAAGGAGGATATGGAATCCGTCCTGAGTCTCGTTGCATATGCCTATAGTTTTCCTGAAAGTTCTCTAGAGAGATACAGAGAGCTGCTGACAAAGAGCCACAAGGAGTACTACTTAAACGAGGTTGACGGCGAGCCTGTGGCCACAGCCCGGGTTCTATCACTCAAACAGAACTTCAGAGGAACCTTCAAGCCAATGATTGGAATTGGCATGGTTGCCAGTTCACCTGAACACAGACGAAGGGGTCATGTTCGTGATCTCATGAAGCAAATTCTCGTGGATTTCAGAAAGGAGGGATTTGCAGTGAGCACACTCTACCCCTTCAAGGACACCTTTTACACAGCACTTGGGTATGTCAAAATGCCTCCTACTCATTTGCTTGAGGTGAATCCAAATCAGCTTTCTAGAATCTCGAAGCCTGAGGGATACAGGGCATCCAGAGAAGAAGGTGGAAAGGCATTCCAGGCATGGCGTTTGATCCACGATGCTGCAATTGGCCAAATCCACGGAGGCGCATTGAGAAGCGATTTTCAATGGAAGAATAGGACGGACAACTTTCGAAGCAAGCTTGCTATTGCCAGGAACAAGGAGGGAGATCCAGAGGGTGTTATGGTATACTCAGTCAAAGGATATGGGACGGGGCATGAGTGGGCTGAAGAAGGCTCAATCGTCATTCATGAAATGCACTGGTCCACGCTCGAAGGAAGAGACACGCTTCTCAATTACATCTATCTACATGCTGATCAAATAGTGAATGTAAAGATGAACATCTCTAGTCGAACAGATGATTACTATCATTGGACCTCTGACCTGCACACTCTGAAGGTCAAGGCGAATATCGTGACCATGGCAAGAATTATTGACATTGAGAAAAGCATGCGTGGTTTCCAGGTGAAGGAAGCCGGGGAAGTCATAGTGGAAGTAAGAGACCCTGATTTAGACTGGAACAATGGATCGTTCAGACTATGGAACGAAGATGGTACGTTGGAATGCGAAAGGGTTGACTCAGATGCGACCGCAAGAACCAGCATTGAAGGACTCACATCAATCCTCTACGGCACTCTTGGAATGGATAGTTTACGAAGAATGGCTTGGCTTGAAGGAGAAACCCCGAAGTTATTGTCAGAGTGGTTCTCAAGGCAAACTCCATGGTTGACTGAGGAGTTCTAGGAAAACGATTCCGTATAAGAAAAAGAGAGAAAGAGAAGGGGTTTGGGCCCCTTCTCACTAAGCTTAGTTTGCCTTAAGGCAGTGACCTATGCAGCCTATGTTCCAAACTTCTCGACGACCTTGAACATGCCATAGATGTACAAGATAATCAGCAGAATTGCGGCCAAGTTAGAATATGCCAGAAGGACCATGTCTGCAAAGAAGTCAATGGATATTGGCCAAGGACCAGCAAATCCTGAAACTACAGCCCAAGATGTCACATTGTAGGTGACTCCTAGAAGGAATACCAGTGTCATCAAGATGTAGAAGATTTGGGCTAGCTCTCCAAAGAACTTGCCAACGCCTTCTGGTGTGTACATCTTTAGAAGGTTGAACAGCCCATATGCCAATAGCACAAATCCAAACACTACTGCCAGTCCGCCTCCTAGGAATATTAGATGAGGCATGACATGGTTCCAGCTGCCTACGCCGATCAGTGTCGTACTGTAGAGAAACGCTGCAATGATAAAGAGTAAGCCCTTTATCAGATGGAACACATTCTTCATCATGTCCCAATTGCCCATCCTTGGCTCAAGTATTGGTACTAGGAAGTAGATCAGACCAAGAACCAAAGTGATAGCTGCAGCGGCCTCAGTTCC
>JBHLND010000324.1:0-3546 GCA_048937485.1 Promethearchaeota archaeon | reverse complement strand
AGCAGTACGTGGAACCTTGGACGTCAACCTCATCACTTTTGAAATGGTTGTCAGTGTTTAGCGATACCGGCGGCGGCAACGGCGGTTACAATGTCACTACTACTACCGTTGGCGTAGACAACGACGATGACCTCAACAACACTTTTTTGCCCGGCACCACTCTGGCCATGACAATGTTGTGGACATTGACCTGTGCATGTGTTGCATGTACTCAGGCACTGGAGTTCGTAAAGGTTGCTGGGCATGTGTGTTTGATTGGCGTCCGTGGCCAACCTGCTAACATTGACTTGGACCCAATAATTGTGAAAGAACTGACAATGACAGGTACGTGGGGTACACTTCCTTCTTCTTGGGTGACAACTCTTCGTCTGATGGGCACCAAGAAACTGGATCTGGAACCATTGATCACCCACCGAATCCCTCTTAGCGATTGGGAGCGCGGTTTCGAACTTATGGAATCTCAGCAGGCAATCAAGGTCCTATTCACTGATTTGGGATAGCGTGCCAGCTATTTCTTCCTAGGCGCCCAAATATCGAGCGCATCTTGAACAGTGGCAATATGGGCAGCTGCTGGTCCTCCACCCATAACAATAGCTACAGCTGCTGCTTCCATGATTTCATCTCTTGTGGCACCTGCTGATATTGCCTGTTTAGTATGGTAGACCATACACGACTCACATGGTTCAAGAATGGCTGCCACAATGCATATGATTTCTTTGAACTTTGCAGAAAGTGCGCCATCCTTGTGAACGGTCTTGAGAAGGTCTGTGTATGCATTCCTTGTATCAGGAATGTCTCGGTTCAGTGCCCCGAAGTGCCTTTGGAAGCTCTTGAGAATCTCTTCAGTTTCATTTTCCATTATCGTCATCTCGAGCCATTTTCGGGAACAGGAGTTCCCATGTTCCATTTCGCTTGGCTATAGCGGCTCTGATATAAAGACTGTGCCATCCTTTCTTCCTCTTCCGTCAGTTCTCCCTCCTCTGCCGAAGTCCCAGCTATCCTTTCAATACTCCTGACAATAGAGGATTTGATCCTTGCATTCGATGGACAGCCAGCCACTTCTCTTTGGATGCTAGTCACGATATCCCTCTTGCTTTCCATGCAGCGAATCTTGCCGTCTCGCAAATATGCCGGTTGCCCTTCAGGAACGTGAAGGCACCTCTGGAGAGTTTCCAGATTGGAATCAATTAAGAGTGTGCCGTGGATAAATGAAACTCCTTGTTTCACCCACCCCGCTGTCCCAGTAATCTTCTTTCGCCCAATTCGAATACACGACCTAAAGGGATCGAAGCGTGCAGAGATTCCAATCTCCTGAAGACCTCTCGCAATTCCCCCAATGAATACCTCGTAGAGTTCTGGAAGCGTTCTCTTAACGTATGGCTTCTTCTGGTCTGCACATATGGAGAAATTGAGATTTCCACTGTCTTGATAGACAGTTCCTCCCCCTGTGAATCTACGAGCAATAGGAATGCTGTGTTCCTTGCAGAATTGAATATCTGCTTCCTTGTGAACGCATTGAAACCTTCCCATGACAACTGCTGAGGACGCCCTCCAAAACCTAAGTGTATTCATCTTGTTTTCCAACTTGGCGTTTACTCTAGCAAGAGCCTCCTCAACTGCAAGATTGGTGAAGATGTCCTGATTGCCTTTCTCTATTATCCGCCACGCCATCGAAACGCGTCCATTCCTTACTTCTAGACCAACCCTAATATCAATTGAAGCCTTAAGCCTTGGCCTAGGCAAAGAAACCGTTTCCAGAAGAAGCAGGAATTAGGCTGGTGGCAGAAGCCGTCCGCCACCAGCGAGCCTCGTAGCAGATTTCGAGGCTAGAGCAGATGTCGTGTTTTCGAGGCAAGACGCAGGAGGGAAGTTCCGCGTCAAAAGTGAACCATTTTAGCTGAATTTAAGGTCCTACTAGAATCTCTGTTGCGATGCCACAGCCTATTGAATCTGGGCCCCGCACTCGTAGCATATGCTATCTGCAGGACTTAGCTTGGCACCGCATCTTGAACAATGAGTGGGCCTCACTTCTTCCGGACTAACTCTGAACCTGCCATCTCTACGGAGGTTTTCAAGACCATACCGGTCACTGTAGAACTCGGTATACCCGCAGTCTACGCATGTGAATGCCACCAGAGTTGCGGTGTACAGTCCGGGTAGGTCTATCTTTACGTGTCCTTCGCCACCAAACACATTGTGAGGACCAGCTATTCTCGTATTTCCACATTTGGGACATTGATTTGTACGATTCATCCCTTCTCCCTTGTGTGATACAGCGCAGGGAGCTTCATAATGTTTTGTCAGGGCTTCACTCTTTCATGAAGTACGGATTCTCAAGGTATTCCTTCAGAGCCTGTAGGAATTGCCCCGCAGGAGCTCCATCGAGAACGCGATGGTCAACAGCGCAGCTTGCCATCATTGTTGATCGGACGGTAATCTTATCATCAATCACAACGGGTATCTTCTTTATCTGACCAAGTGCAAGAATTGCGGTTTCTGGCGGATTGATGACAGGGATAAAGAGATCGACCTTGAAGGGTCCTAGGTTTGAAACAGTGAAAGTGCTGCCAGTTAGTTCCTCCGGAGTGATTTCATTCTCCTTTACCCTTCGACCCATGTCTTTCGTTTCGGCCGCAATCTCTGTGATTGACTTCTTATTGGCATTCCTAACGGTCGGTACCAACAGACCCGTGTCAGTTGCCATTGCTACTCCAATGTGTATCTCTTCTAGAAGGTGCAAATCATTTCCGACCAAGGTCGCATTGAATCTGGGGAATCGTTCTAGGATGTCTGCTACTGCCTTCACAATAATATCATTGAAGGACACTCTGATACCCTTTTTCTCGGACCGTGAGTTAATCGAATCTCTCAGAGCGACTACCTCTGTCATGTCAATCTCAGTAATCATGGTGATGTGAGGATTGTGTGAACTCTGAGTCATTCTCCTTGCAATTGTCCTTCTTAGAGGTGTCAGCGTTTCGACGCCCTTCACTTTCCGGTCTGATGGTACTGCGGCCACCTGAGGTTTGAAAGCAAGTACGTCTTTCTCCACAATTCTTCCGCCTGCGCCAGTTCCGGTCACATATGTGAGGTCGATGCCCATCTCCTTGGCAGTCTTCTTGGCTCTGGGTGAGGCTTTGACTCGTCCCGTGGGGAGAATCGACTCTGAGGGCTTCGTCTGAGTTTTTGCAGCCTCCGCTGGCTCCACACTAGAAACTGGTATAGAAATGGGCTCTGGAGCCGCCCCAACGGCTGCCGCCGCCATCCTCTTTGGCTTGATATCTGGAATCTTCTCTCCTTTCTCACCAATGATCGCAATCGGTTCGCTTATTGGAATCTCATCGTTCACATCACAGAGAATCTTGAGAAGTATACCATCTGCTGGAGACTCAAGCTCGAACTCGTTCTTTTCTCCAAAGATTTCAACGACTGGCTCACCAGTTTTGACAGGGTCTCCCTCCTTCTTCAACCACTTCAGAATGACCCCGTACTCCATGGCGACACTCATTCGTTGCATAATCATGGTTGTGACCATTCTCTCAACCT
>JBHLND010000323.1:0-3567 GCA_048937485.1 Promethearchaeota archaeon | reverse complement strand
CGTCATAATGAGAGGCCGATTTGAAGGGGATGAGCTCATCTCTCTCTGCGCTCTTGAGATTCGACAGTCCGCAGGAGTAGCATATATCTCAGGATTGCGAACAAGAGAAGGTCGTCGCCGCGAGGGCCATGGCCTTCATCTCACCAAGGAGCTCATGAATGCTGCAAAGAAGATGGGTGTCAAAGACCTAAGGTATATGACCAGCAGCATGAATGTTGCATCAATGGGTCTAGCTGAACAGCTCGGATTCTCACTTGTTGATGAGGTTGGATTTTATTTTCTCAATACACCATTTTCCCCGCATCCGAGTCCACGTGAAAGCTTCAAGCCTAAAACTGTGACAGCGGATGAGCTTTATGAGATCTTGAGGCGGAGCAACTTGGTACCCAACAAGCACCTTCCATATGATCATGAGTTCCATGCGAAGACATTGGGGAGTCTAAGGAGAATCGGTGAATCCACGGAGTTCCGTGTGGTGTCGGATGAAGGAGGAAAACCTGCTGCTCTCTATTATAGGAACCCATTAACTGAGCGTGGCGGAGAGACAAGAACTACCTATGCTGTGTATTGCATCAACAGAACAATCTTCGTGGATATGATGGCACGAATTGTTGAAGAAGCCAAGGAATTGGGTGTGACAAGGGCAGGCTTTCTTATGTGTCCGAATGGCATTGAGTGGGTTTCGTCGCTAGGTTATGTTGACTCTGAGCTAGGACCATGGCCGGGTGAGTACCTTGACAGACGCCTGTTGCTGTACTCAAAGCGCTTATAGAAATCTGTAAATTTCGATACGATGATTTCCATTTAGGGTGTTTCAAAATCGACACTGAATTGGCTTTCCGAATCTCATTCATTGTTTTGTATTTGGGCTACTTTGCATCAAGATTGATTCCATCCCGGAAATCTCCAACTGTAAGCCGGAGTAGGGAAGAAAGATGGGCGACACTCAAGGCAGAAGGAACTCTGGCAATCGTCTCTATGATTCTGGCAACTTATGGTAACATGATAATCGCGGCGCTTTATCTTTTTAATGTCCCATGGATATGGTGGTCATATCTATTCTTGCCGATTGAGATTCGCGTTTTGGGAATCGCGTTTTCAGTTATTTCTGTCATCTACCTATATTGGGCCGGTAAAGTCCTGGCCGAACACTTCTCGTATACTCTTGAAGTTCAAGAGGAGCAGAAGTTGGTCACTGAAGGTCCCTATCGAAGAGTGCGCCATCCAATCTACACGGGAACGCTAGCCTTTCTAATATTCCAATTTGCTATATCAGATAATGTTCTCTTTCTCATCCTAGTATTCTCTTTACTTCCCTATCTAGTGATCCGTGTCAAAAAGGAGGAAGAAATGATGCTCGAGAACTTCGGAGACCAGTATGCAGCATACATGGAAAGGACTGGGCGTTTCCTACCTAGGATTCGCTAGCAATCCATTTCTGCAGGGCTCTTCTCGCTAGCTTTCCAGTGAGCTGCTCCAGAGCCTTGCTTGGGGAAAGAACGAGGATTTCCTCCACATCATCGGCTGCAACGGGTTCTCCAGGGGCGGCTTCAGCCAGAAATACAACGAAGACCATGTTTGTACCTTTCTTGTTCAAGGGATACGATGTGTAATAACTGAGAGAAGAAACCTGTAGACCTGTTTCCTCAAGCACTTCTCTCATAAGCGCCTCCTCAAGACTTTCTCCAGTTGCCACAAATCCTCCCGGGAAACCCCACAGGTCCTTTGTCTTGGAGCTGACAACTACGATTTTGCTATCTAGCAGTAACAACGCAGCCACGACCGGAATAGGATTGGTGTAGTGCTTGTGACCACAGTCTGGACATTCGTAGTCCCATTCTTCACCGAAGCTTGCGTTGAGCAGGGATCCACACTTTGTGCAGAACTTATCGACCATGATTGAATGCCCCATGCTTGCAAATGGCGCAACCTATTGCACAAATGCCTATCGCTTCAGCTTATCAAAAACCTAGGGTGAGGTCTTTCTGGCTTTATCCTGTCCTCAATGAGCATTCCTGAGAGCGCCACATCAATCATTGCAACTGAAGGATATACAATCGGTGCATGCTTTGCTGGACCAATTAGAACGAAGTCGGCACCCAATGAGACCGGCATTAGACTTGCGCCAACCATAGCCGGGGCCTTTGCTCTTTTCCCAAACTTGGGAACAAGTCCAGCCCAAGTGCTAATTGCATTGTGAGCTCCATTGCCTACTGGATAACCATACTTACTCTTGAGAATGTGTTGAGTCTTACAGGCGATACCCAGTGTGGGCAGATCCATAACTCCCGTATCTATCAGTAGGTTCTCCAATCCAATCCCTTTAGCTCTCTGCACGAGGTCGTCAGCCAACTCCACACGCTTTTTAGTTGATGTCAGGGATTTCGAGTCAAAGGTAAGCAGCACCACATTCTTCAACTTGCTCTGCCTAACAGCAGTCCAGAGCTCCTCCTTGGTTTCCGGCGTCAAGGAGTTGAGAACGATCCTATCCAGGAATCCCCCTTCTTCTGCAACTTCAATTCCTTTTGTGTTGACTTCAACAGAATCGCATCCATCAATCAAGAGCGGAAACTCTGTCATGTCCACGAGCGAAAGCAAGTACCTCTCCATGGCGGTTTCAGTTGTCGCTACTACATCCAACATTGTAGGAATGCCAGTTTTCTCAGTCATTTCTGAAAGCATAACAAGAAGTTCTTCAGTTTCCTTCTTTTCAAATTCGCCTGCCTCTCTGTTTCTCACTAACTTGTCCTTGTTGTAGAATATTGACCCGATGAGTACTGTAGGAGTCTTCCCTGGCGAACCACCAACCTTGATGCCGCCAATTTCTAGGGTCTTCTGCTCCGCGGTGTATTCAAACACAATAGACAACTCCATTTCTGCCGAGAAAGCGTTCGATGCTGGAACGAGCTTATAGGAGTTGCCCTAGTGCCTAGGGATTCTCCTCGCTGGTGATTCCCTACGCTATTTCCAGAATGCAGGATAGTGAATTTGTCAGACTATTTAAATCGAGGTTCCGGCTTTTCTAGCGGGAGGCTAGGCCATATGTCCGAGAATCTAACAAGGACTATTCTGAATCTCCTTGCTCGTGAGTTTGAGTACGCGCAAGCTCTCCACTCCGAAAAGGAAGACATGATGAGCAAGCTAGGAGTAGATGATGTCGCTTCATTTGATGAAGCCCTTTTGTCATTAGAGGCTGAAGGACTAGTCAATCTCTGGAGCGATAGAGGCAAGATCAAGCTTGCCAAGATTACTTGGCGAGGACTGAACAAGGTGGGCGATGTTCATCTTCGCTACGGACTGGACAAGTCAGCAATCTAGGAGTGTGGAAAGATGGATGCACTACCGTGGTGGACGGAGAAGAACAGAAAGTTCGCAGAGGAAGTTGAGGAATTTGTAAACTCTGAGATCAGGCCTCGAGCTGATAAACTGGATCACCGCCAAGCAATGGAAGTACAGTGGGAGCTTAGCAAATACGTGGTGGATAAGGGATTCCACCCCCTAGCAGTACTTGTTGAGGAGGAACATGGCGGCAGAGAGGAGGGCTTTACTGGCTATACCATCCTGAAT
>JBHLND010000322.1:0-3567 GCA_048937485.1 Promethearchaeota archaeon | reverse complement strand
GCCCGCTCCAAGTACGCCTGATTCACGCTCTTCATCCCCTCGATAAAGGGGATTCCTTTGGAGTACTGCCAGACAAAGGGGACCACGTACTGCAGGAGTTGCTCCCCGTACTGAGCTGTCAGTTGCCAGCGCCCGTAGTGAGCGTGATTCCGGAGCATCCAGGTATCCTTGGTGCCTTCAATACAACGATAGATCCACTTCCTGACGGGTCAAGAATCAATTTCTATATATACGCAAATGACACTCTTGGCAGGACCTTCGCGGCCGGTAACTACAACTTCGATGTGAAGCTTGACATCTACGAACCTGTGATTCTGCTAAAAACTACATATCCTTCAGACGAAGTTATCGCCGGAGATGAGGTTTTCATTGAGTTTAAGATTTTTGAATTTCCAATCCATAGCGCAATAATTTCGTGCCAGCTCTTTTGGAGACTCAACGATGGAGACTATGCTCCAAAGAATATGACATGGTATGATATTGATGGGCAGTACATGCTGTGGCTGGTAGACTTGGGATCCTTCAGCGTAGGTGACGTTATTTCCTTCTACTGTATTGCTGTCGACGAATCCTTGAATGTTGGCCAAAGCGCGTTTTACAGATTAACAATAATTTCAGGAATTCAATTAACGCCATTTGCCACTTGGCAGACTCTTGCCGCTGTCGGACTTGTTGCCGCGCCCGGAATAGGATACGGTTTAACTCGAATTCATCGAGGCAGGTCTATGACCGCGCAGCGTGAGCTCAAGAAGGAAGCACGCAAACGGTCTACAAGGAAGCGGCCTAGACGGTCAAGGAGAAACTAGAAAGGGGATCATAAAACATGGACTTAGGTACAATTCTACTACTAATTGCAATAATAGCCGGCCTTGCAGATATGTTGGTTTTACTCATTGGCCCAAGGATAAGGAACTATGAATCGATTTCCTTTTACTTTGCGTCAGTAGGCTGCCTATCTGCACTAGGGGCACTCGTCTGGATGGGCGTTCTGATATTCTCTAACCAATTCCAGTACGAGTACGTCTACGTAACAACAAACATCGGAGCACCATGGTACCTGAAGCTTTCTGCCCTATGGGCTGGACAATCAGGATCCTTGGTTTTCTGGACTGCCATTGCGTTTCTGCTTCTGATGACATATCGGGTTTCGGTTCGTGGATATGAGGATGACACCATCGTGTACAGAGGAGCAGTGCTGCTGGCTTTTCAGACCATTCTTATTGGTGTTAACGCTTTTGCCACAGATCCATTTAGACTTGGCTTGGGCGGGATTCCTTCGGATGGCTTGGGACTGAATCCTCTGCTAAGCACAATCTGGAATGTTATTCATCCGCCCATTGTGTTCATTGCATATGCGATTGCAGTCATTCCTTTCTCGGTGAAGCTTGCTAGCTTCACTGTACGTTCAGAGGAGCGAAACGCAGAACCAATCCCAGTACTCGAATCATTGACACGTTTCATGACAGTTGTTTCATGGCTTATGCTCTCTGTGGGTATTGCCTTGGGAGGCTATTGGGCGTACCTAGTACTTGGTTGGGGCGGATACTGGGCTTGGGATCCCGTAGAAACAACGTCTCTAGTACCGTGGTTGCTTCTCACTGCATATTTCCATGCAAAAGCCATCTTCAAGGGCAACGATGTTTTGAGGGATTCCTTCCTGGTCTTCACCTACGTGAGTGTAATATATGCAACATGGGTTACTAGAAGCGGCGTCTTGAGCTCTGTTCATGCATTTCCTGAACTTAGTCTTGTAACCTGGACTATGCTAGCTACGGTGTTGTTCAACTTCATCTTGGCAGTGACACTTACAATTCGGGCAGGGTATGTCGACATAGCGGATGAAGAGGATGATGACAGCCCCTCCTTCTTTTCACTTACGAATCTTAGGAGTTTTTCAATCAAGATAGCATTGCTCGGAATTATCATAATACTGACAACCTCAGTGTCAGGAGTCGTTCTTCCTGCAGTCCTCAATCTTGCTCAGGCTATTGTTAACCCAGAAGGTTTCTCAGACAACATGGTATCTATTGGCATAGAGTTCTTTCGAGGCGGCTTCTATGTTGGCTCGTTGTTCCTAGTAGCATCGGCATTCTATTGCATGAGAAGCACTGTATTGAGAACCAAATTGAAATCAATACTTGTCGCAATCCTTCTAGGAGTGGGTGCAGTTCTTGCAGTCCTTACAGTCACAACAGGGCAAGCTCTGCCAACTTACTATTGGCCTGCTAATGCATTAATTCCGCTGGCCGTGGTTGGCGTCGGATATCTTGTAGTAGCGTTCATCCGAACCATGGCCGGGCGAGAGAGCGGCACCTTCACGATGCGCAGCATGGGTCGTCTCATGCTACACCTTGGCCTCCTGGTCCTGCTGTTAGGGGTCTTTACTAGTGAGAATGTCGTCATCGATGAAACCAATACTTTCATGGTGGGTCATGAGAATACTCTTGGAAACTCAACCATAGCTGTTGGTGTAATAGATATTGACCTAGTTCATTGGGAAAACCAATACGATTTTGAATTGCATGTTTTGGTGCAAATTAAGGATGGAACTTCAGCTTGGGTGGGAGTTCTTGTTGTTCGAGGGAATCCGCTATGGGGACATGTAACTCAAGATGTCTTTGTTCAATCAACGGCACTAAGAGATGTATTTGTGTCTCTTAGAACGTTTGACGAAGTTATTCCTAATGTCTATACAGTAGACCTTCAAGCGAAGATACTTCCTCTAGTGTCCTTCGTCTGGATTGGTGCCTTTCTTATGGTAGCGGCGCTGTTGCCCTTGAGCGCAATGGAACTCTCTGCGCTCAGACAAGCCTTCAAGAAGAAAGACGAAGATCTTTACGATACGGGGGATGAGCGCACACCAGTAGACATCTCAGCATCTGATGTTGATGAATGAGCGTACTTGTACTGAATCATTGCCGCCAAAGCTCTGGCTATGGCGGCGATTTCCTTCTTATTCTCCCAGCGAAGTTTGAAACCAGTCCAACGAAAATCCTATGGTGTGGTTGTAGAGGTTTCATATTTACTCGGACATTGCGCAAGTATTTGGGAAGCACGGATTAGCAGTTGCTCTCCTTCTTCAAGGACACCTATTGCCACCATATCTTGCCCATCAGTCAGCGTGGGAAGTTCAGCTTCAACAACTACAAGCAAGGAATAATCGTCCCCATCTAGCATGAGAGTCACATTGCTCGGATTTATTGAAATCGAACCTGGCTGCAAGGTTCCCTTCACTTGGATGATTCTTCCCGAGTAAGCACTGGGATTCTCCACAACTGAATCAACGCTTATGTATGGGTCAACAAAGAGATATAGCATTCCGTATGCAACAAGGCCAACCACTACCATTAGGACGCCAGCAATAAGCATCATACGTGTCTTCTTTTTCATTAGATATCATTCCTGGACTAAATCTGAAGCCACAATTGCCAGTGACTCTTCAATGTCAGCTAGACTCATCATTTGCCAATAGAGCGCAACAAATACCCCTGCCCAGATAACAATCGACATTGGATAGAGGGGGATCGGAATCCATGCAACCAAGCCAACAAGTAGGACAATCACTCC
>JBHLND010000321.1:0-3586 GCA_048937485.1 Promethearchaeota archaeon | reverse complement strand
AATTAGGCTACGATGTTCAAATCGTAACCACTCAGTACATTTTGTCAACTTATTCTGGATACGATAATCCCGAGAAGCTTCGCAACTTCGTCAACGACGCGTATCAAACAAATGGTACGGTGTATTTCCTATTTCTTGGTGATTGTGATGTAGTTCCCGCCAGAGAGGTATACGATCCTGCAGGCGGCTCAGGACTAGACAATGGAACAGAGCCAAGTGATTTCTACTTCGAATGTTTGGATGGAAACTGGGACTCCAATGGCAATCATATCTATGGAGAAATGGATGATACTGTTGATCTCTTCCCTGAGGTAATGGTTGGTCGCATTCCTGTGCAAACCCCAGCTCAAGCCGAGGATGTTCTGATGAAGATCATTTCAGTTGAGAGTGATCCTGAGTCAGGGGGATGGTTTGATGATTTCCTGTTGATAGGACCCGAATGCTTTACGCCCGGTGATGGAGTGGGTATGCTTGAGGAGTATCTGAATCAGAAGTATCTGGTTGGATCATTCTTTGACACTCATAGACTCTACCCGTCTGATGGGAGTCTTTCCCACGCAAACACAATCAGTAGGCTAAATGCGGGTGTCGGAATTGTGGACTTTTTCGACCACGGAGCATATGACACTTGGGTTGGTGCATTGGATGCTAGTGAAGCACTTGCTTTAGCCAACGGAAACAAGTCGATGTTCGCGTTTTGTATGGCGTGTGAAACTGCTGCCTTCGACGCGGAGTCTGTTGAGCCAGTGATTGGCGAGGCCTTCTTTAGAGGAACAGCAGGAGGAGCTCATACTTACATTGGTGCAACTCGAGTTGCCTGGGCCGGGGATCATGTCTTCGATGGATTCCATAACCGGTTTTGGGCGGCTTTTATGGAGGATGCTCTTGCAGAAAGAGTTGCCAGCCCCAAGGCCGCGTTTCACCAAGCCCTGAATGAAATGGCTACAGTTTTTGATACTGATAGTCCCTACACAAGAGAGACTCTCTATCATGCAATCTACTTTGGTGACCCTACTCTTCACATGGTCTGGAGGCACAACGTTTCCACAGATGCAACTCCAGTGGAAGTTAACGAGGAAACTACTCTAACAGGAGAGTGCACATTGTTTCAAAGCGGCGTTCCACTTGGCGGGTATGTCAATGTGACTGTTAGAGACCCTCTCGGAGCTATCGTTTACGATGACGCTCTTCTACTTGATGGGTTTGGCGTGTATAATACCAACTTCTACGTTGGTGACATTCCAGGTTACTATAAGGTTGAAACAAGAATCTGGGAACCATTCCCATATTGTGAGGAAACTCAATTCTACGTTGGCAGCTTTGATGTGACCGTGCAACTAGATTCCGCTCCTGTATACAACACTAGTATCTCCTTCTCAGGAACATCGAATACTGACGGTTCTGGGATTGTTCGAGTAACGGACAGTGGGGGAAATGTCATTGCCACAGAGGCCCTCACGGTTTCCAGTGGAGTCTTTTCAGGTTCAGTGACAGTGGACGCATTTGGCTGGGTGAGCTTACATGTTGATGTTGATGGTATAACCGCCAGTGGAGGCGCAAGCGTAGGATTCAAAATCGTCCGCGGAGAAGTCTTGATCATCTCTGATAATGCAGGGAACTCTGGACCGAGTTATCCTGGTGGATGGGCAGACTACAATTTTGGAGATGGCGTCAACTACGGAGAAATTCGTGAAGCGTTGGACCCCGAGTATGGTGTGACTGAATTCCATACTATGAGAAACGGCACACCAACATTGTCCTATCTGCAGCAGTTTGATGCGGTTGCCGTATCTGTTGGCGACAATTATAATGCTCCGCTCATTGCATCTCTGAGTTTCTTGCTAGATGTCTTGCAGAGCTACCATGATTCTGGCGGGCATATTATGTTCGAAGGAGGTGCTATACTCAATGCACTGAGCACTTCGTATGGTTCATATCTTGCAAGCCTATTTCACGTCAGCTTTACAACCAATTATGCGAATAGTGGAGGCCTCTACCTTGCCAATTCAGGACATCCAATAACATCAGGCATGCCCAGCTCGGTACTCCTTCAGGACGATTTGGGGTCTGCCAGAGTAGATGTATTCAGTCCAGCTGCAGAGGCGACCCATGTAAGTAGCTATTCTGGTGCGTATAGCGGCGGAAGCGCTATTGCAGCAATGTCTGCTTCAGAAACTTTGGGAGCGATTGTGGTCATTGGTTTTGCCGTTGATGCTATAGAGAGTGACGTACTACGAATGAGGCTCATTCAAAATGCAGTTGGCTTCCTGCTTCATCCAACCGTCATGCTATCACTGTCCGACTATGCTGTTCCATATGGAACCTCCGATACTATTGAGATTCAGGCCTTCGAAGCTTCAACAGGAACTCCAATTGCTGGAGTCACAGTTGAGTTTACGGGGTGTGGAATAGATTCAGATAATTTCACTCTCGCTGACGGCACTTGCAGTATCTTCATCAATCCTTCAAGCTTTGGCGAGATCACAGTTGATGCAAGCAAACCAGGATTTCTGAATTATTCAACATCGATTATAATCTATGACAAGCCCAAAGTATCTGTTGACACGATTCCAGACTCCCTTGAGAAAGATGTCACTCAAACACTCACTGTCATCACAACTGAATTCTATGAAGGCACAGTCCTGCCAGGCTGCTTCGTCAACATTTCAGGATGTGGAGTGTCAAGAACTGGATATTCCAATTCGTCTGGAATGATTGACTTCACTGTAACGCCAAATGTTGGCGGAAGAATCCTTCTGAATGTCACCTTGCCCGGTTATGTCAATTCGACAAGCTACATTGGTGTACCAATCACTGCAGCAATTGTTCGAAGCTATTTCACAATGTATCCCGAAGACTCGTGTTGGGACCAGCTCATGACAAACTGGGACGACTTTGGTGACATTCCACTAATAATCGATTATGAAAGCCTGACAATGAGCGAGATAACACTAGGCGACCTGTTGGCGGTTGAAGCTGATGTGATAGTGATACCATATGGATGGGATCCAGCATCCACAGACGAAATCAGTGCCATCCTAGATTATGTCAGAATAGGGAAGGGTCTCGTTGCCACGAGTTCCTCCGTGCCAATGTCACCTGACATTTTGGCATCATTCATGGGCATCACGGAAGACCTTGCATACACAAGTACCTTTGATACTAGCACCTACGTTGACCAAGTTGATGTCATACATCCAGAGCATCCTATTATGAGGGACTTGCCGGACCCATTCAGCACCAACTATGGATATTCATTTTGGCCTGCTTCAGGACTCTGGGATGGATCTGCTGTTAATGGATTTATATTTGATTCAAATCTGTAGGATGTTTTTGTAAAACTAATTCCGTCTGATGATATTGAGATATCAATTCCTCCGGTATATAAATAATATTTATTGTTTTTGAAAAAGACATCAGGAATAGAGCCCCCTGTATAAGCGGTTCCCTCTTCGACAAAGGTTAAGCCATCTGAGGAAGTAGCTGAGATAACCTTATTTTCAAGATTGTTTCCGACATACATCCGATAAGTATCATTAACAAGTATAACATCAGGATCAAATACATTTTTTTTTTAAAAAAAGAT
>JBHLND010000035.1:0-14948 GCA_048937485.1 Promethearchaeota archaeon | reverse complement strand
GGCTGCAAGAGTAATGTACAGCTGTGTAGGCTGTGCAATCGATTCCAGTATATCCGGCCTTGTGCCATTAGTGACCAGAAATGTAGTCATGCCCCTTTTCTCTGCTTCCTCAATGAGGTCACTAAGATACGGATAGAGTGTGGGCTCTCCCGCCAATGAGATAGCAAGGTGCTTCGGGTTTCTTGCTTCATTATACCTGCGCCTAGAAACTTCTCTATTGATATCAGGATTATACCCTCCCAAGGAACGAATGTTCGCTTCAATTGTGTCATCTAGGAGATCATCCGGTGGTAGTACCTCTTCCTTGGAAACATTCACTTGGTCCCATCCAACTCCAATGTCTCTAGGAGTGACCCTCCAACAGAAGCTGCAGGCATGAGTGCACTTGTCAACTACTGGAGTCATCTGAAGACAACGATGGCTTTCTATTCCATAGAATCGTTCCTTATAGCAGGCGTTTCCCTCAACTAGGCTCTTTCTTTGCCATTGACATGCCTTGAATGCGCCTCTCTTTCCTAGAATATGGTATCCCTGGCGCTTCAACCGTTCGGTCAATAATTCAGGCATATCTGAGCTCAACGTTCACTCGCCACCTTGACTGTCATTCTTCTTATGAGGATTTGGCAATAGTCATGAGATTGCACCTATGAGTCTGATTTCGAGGCGAGTTCTTGCGCAAGATGCTCTTGAGTGCTCCACGAGCCCGTTAGAAACCCTCTTCTTGAGAGTTCGCCGAGTGCGCTTCTACTATCATCATCCAATCGACCCGGAGGCATCATTTCGAACTCACTCCCCGGTAGAGGCATAAACACATGACCATGAACTTTCGCACCCATTTTGGCAAGCTCTTCGCATAGACTAATACTTGCATCGAGTTCGAGCTTAGTTTCTCCGGGCAGTCCAAATATCATGTCTACATGAGGAACCAGTCCACAATCGAATGCTGCTACTATGGCCTTTATTCCTTCTTCAACAGAATGATGCCGATTTGCGAGCTCTAGAACCCTATCACTTGCAGACTGTAATCCAATCTGCAGGGAATCATTGGCTACATATGATGCCATCATCTCCAGAGCCTTTTTCGTCACGAATTCGGGTCGAACTTCAGAAGGAAAGGACCCGAAGAACACTTCTTCCAAACCCTCAATCGAGGTTGCTTCTCGCAGAAGGGCTTCCAGCTTCTCTAACTCGGTTCTACGTCCTCTCCCTCCGTATGATAGCGCATTTGGAGAAAGGAACCAAGTTCGTTTGAAACCTCTTCTCTGAACGGCCTTTTGAAGCCAGAACCTAACAGACTCGATGCTTCTGTGTCTTACAGCACCACCGGTCAGAAAAGGAGTGGAGCAGAATTTGCACCTGAATGGACAACCACGAGTTACCTCTACTGGGCCTAGGATGTTCCTTTCGAGCGCGAATGGGGGATACTTATCGAATTCAATCTTGGGAAGGTCCTTGGGATGAGGATATTCTTTCGTGGTTGCTGAAACAACGCCTTTTACCTGTAAAGGATCCTTGCCATTCATTAAATGCCATAGAAGATCGGGAAGTGCCTTTTCGCCTTCCCCCACCACCACGTAATCAAACCCTGCGCCCAGCAAATCCCCTGGTCTTGCACTCGCATGAGGTCCTCCCGCAATCAAGGTTACCCTATCGCCAAATCGATCACGAACATCCTTACACTCATTGTAGATCCTATTTGTCTGCGTACTCATCGCTGAATGAGCTACTATGGTACTCGCTTTCTCCACAGATTCACGTAGCATCTTCCTTGATACTTCAACAGGGGCACTGACCTGCAAATCCGTAAGTCGACTATCCATCTCAATGGATCCTACTAAAGCTGCAACACTATATCTTGAAGATGAATGTGCTCTGAAGATTAAATGGTGTGAACCCAAGTAGTACACACGCACTAGTTTTCAATAACGCTCTCGGCCACGCCATCTTTTGTGACGGTCATTATATGAATGGAGCCGCCAGATTGCGCATCCCTTGCTATGCCTGCCTTGACTGCATCAACTGCAATCTTCTCGGCTTCCTTGACAGTCAGACCCTCTTTGTAGTCCTTCTCGAGAACACCCAGAGCGGTCTGTGTGCCACTGCCTGCAGCTGTAAACTCGTCCGGAATTAGCGATCCGCCCATGTCAAGTGAAAACAAAGCTGGGCCTTCCTCGTCATGTCCAATGATAACTGTCTGTACGTAGAGGGGAGCCATCTTCATACGGTACAGAGTATTCGCAACAATCTTGGAGAGCGCCTTCACACTGATGGGCTTCTTCTGGTTTAATTCATAGAGCTTGATGTTTGCCTTCAGTCTATTGACAAGCATCTGATAATCCGAAGTTAGCCCAGCAGAAGCTAGAACTATATTGTCAGTTAGTTTGAAGGCCTTTACTCCCTTATCCGTGAGAATGAAAGTGCCCCAGCTGATTAGAGAATCGGTTGCAACAACTGCTCCATCAGTACATTTAATGCCTACAACGGTTGCTCCAGTTGGAAGTGACATGATTAATAGGCCTCCATAGGTGGCTTGTGCCTAGAATAGCCTCTGGCAGGTTCTGTTTAAAACGTTTTGAAGTGTTCCTTACATGCAGAATTAACCAAGAGTTGAGGAAAATGCGCTGGCTAAATCCCTTTGGCAAGATTCCAACAATAATGACAGCTGAGGAGATATTAGATTACGCACAAAAGAGATCAGTTCGTGTCAGTACCAAGAGCTCACTTAGACTTACTAGGGTTGAACGCACACGAATCCGAGAGGTTGCACGCCTTCAAGAATTTTCTAAACAGGTAAAATCCAAGCTGAAGATGGTAGTAGAGGATTTTCCATCACTGGATCATCTACATCCCTTCTACAACGAGCTTACTGAGATTCTAGTTGGCATTGACAGACTGAAACAAGCCCTTGGAGCTGTATACAATTGCATCCCCCTTATTGATGAAATAACTGACAACCATCTACAGGCGCTGAAACTCGCAGATGACCTCAAACAGATGAAACGGACCAGAAGAGCCGCAAAGGGGAGAATATCCTCAATCATAAGGGCAACTGCTGAGAATCTAGACTTTATTATTGAAGCCAAGAAAACTATGTCTCGTCTTCCAGGAGTCAAGCCCGATTCGCCCACAATCGTATGCGCGGGTTTTCCAAACGTGGGTAAATCCACTCTTGTGAAGGCAGTATCTACGGCCGAACCTGAAATAGCCCATTATCCATTCACAACGAAGAATGTCATTATAGGTCACTTGACGATTGACAACCACACTATCCAAGTCATAGACACGCCGGGAATTCTCGATCGCCCCATGGCTAAACGTAATGAGATTGAAAGAGAGGCAATTGCAGCCCTGAAGTATCTGGCTCATGTCATCATATTCATGATTGATCCATCAGAAGCGTGTGGGTGGAAACTAGAGGATCAACTCCACTTGTATCAGGAGGTACGGAAGATGTTTCCACTTAACCCCACTCTTGTAGTACTGAACAAGATTGACATCACTCCCGCAAACCAACTCGAATTCGCTAGGTCCCAGATTCCCAATGCTCATGAGATTGTTGCAACTGATGGAATCGGAGTTCAGGAACTAATGCGTGAGGCTCTTGATGAAGTTGACCTTGCTTCATTGCAGGAGACCGTAGATGAGTTTGTGTCCTCAATCTCCCAGGGCAAAACCGATACCCTCGACGACGAGTAGACCTGTTCCATCAGGCCTCTCTTCCAATTCAATTCTTGAGCCTAGAAACTGTTTGGATGCCCATATGTTAGTTCTAAGGTGCTCCGTAACAGTAGTAATCCCTATCTTACTTTCACCATCCGCAAGCGCCAGATATGGAACGAGCATGTCTGCCAAATGCGAATCCACTGCCATTTGTGTTGAGAGGGCTTTCAGCAGATGCTGTGCACAGCTTATACCAACATTCTCTGCCCTAACTCCTCTCTCTCCAAGCGCATCCGCGCCAATCCGTGCGCCTAATTCAGACTCCGCCCAAAGGACGATTCCACTTCCAGCACCAAGATGTCTATCATTGGTTATTTCGTAATGTTCTTTCTCTATGGCGATTCTCTTAATCGAGTGCTCTTGAAGTAGTGTTTCCGCAGAAACAGCCTGCCTCTCAGCAACATGTGAGGGAAGTCGAACACAGTGGGAGATACCTTCAACTTTTCTAATCTTTCCAAAATCAATTGACTCCATTGGTTTGATCACATCGATAGGGGTGACTTCGCAAGACACTCGACCACCACCTCTTGGGTAATGTCCACGCATCTTCAATGAGATATCAATGCGAGGTCCTATAACAGCAAGTTGCCTGGCAAACACTTCGCGCATGTAATCAATTGGTGGGCTCCATTTCACATCTGTTCCACCAACTAGTGCGAAGGTAATTGGTTCCGGGGAGAGAACTGCCGCAGGAAGAGCAGCTTGTAGAACAAGTGAGATAGCTCCAGCTGTGCCTACATCGTATTTGAAGTGTCCTCCGGAACGGTTTCTTGGAACAAACTTAACCTCGGAACTACCAACCTCCAATCCACTCACTTTGGCATTGACTAGCCGTGCAACTAGTTCAATTCCCGCCATATGCTGCTTCTTAAGACCTGGCTTGGGCCGTCCTGCTCTAATTCTTGAAATTCTCACAGGACTCATTGTAAGCGCGGAGAGCGCAATAGAAGTCCGTAGAATTTGACCCCCGCCTTCACCATAGGAGCCATCAATTTCGATCATTCTCAGCACCTTAGCGTCTAGAGCCTTGGCAGGTTAAGAATTCCTCTCTTTACGAATGCTTATTTGTATCTAAGACTCTCCTGTCTGCGGTCACGATGAAATCAGTCTTCATTGGGCGATTTCAGCCCATCCACATAGGACATATACACACAATCAGGCAAATCCTAGAGAAGGGCGAGGACATCATCATAGTGATTGGAAGCTCGCAATACTCTCATACCCCCGACAATCCCTTTACAGGGGGAGAACGTGTGATGCTCATAAAACGGGCGCTATTAGATGAAAAGATACCACTCGATCGCGTTGATATAGTACCCCTGCCCGACATCAACATCCACCCATTATGGGTTGCTCACATGAAGAGCTTCGTGCCTTATTTTGACAAGGCCTATAGTCATAACCCGCTTGTTTCAAGACTTCTGAAAGATGCTGGCGTGATTGTTGAGGAAACCACGCTTCTAGATCGAAGCACCTACAGCGCAAAACACATCCGTGATCTTATGCGATGGAATAATCCTGAGTGGGAGCCACTAGTTCCTGATGGTGTTGCCAAGATCATTAAGCAGTACCGACTCGATGAACGTGTACGAGAGGTAGGAGAGGTCAGGACAAAGAGATAAGCCGGTCCTTCGCAGACTTTAAATAGAAACATCTGGGGACTCTCTGTTGGTGAACGTAATGCTAGGTGAACGCGTTCCGATTCAATAGACTACTAATTCTATATCCTAGCCAATGCTCTAAAATACAGACATACCACAGAAGGCGATATCATGAGCAGTAGCCAGAAGAAAAAGGAACCCAGACGGGTCATCTTCAACATGGACAAAGAGAAGAATTTCCCTGACTGGTTTGGTGAGATAGTGAAAGTTGCAGAGCTTGCTGACATCAGGTATGGTGTCAAAGGGTTCACACCATTTCCGCCGTGGAGCTTCATGACCATGGATATCATGTTTGATTTCCTTGATGATGCTTTCAGAAGACGGAATCATCTGCCCATGCTATTCCCAACTGTGATTCCTGAGAAGAGCCTCATGAGGGAGGCAGAACATGTTGAAGGATTCACTCCACAAGTGTTCTGGATAAAGGATACTGGCTCAGGTGAAGAGCTCGAGGAAAGGCTTGCCCTTAGGCCAACTAGTGAAACCGCCATATATCCCATGTATTCCTTGTGGATACGGTCGTGGCGTGATTTGCCCTTAAAGCGGTATCAGCGGTGCTCAGTCTTCAGATCTGAGATAAAGAGCACTCGTCCCTTCCTCCGGGGTCGTGAGTTTCTCTGGATTGAGAGCCATAATGTCTTTGCGACACATGAGAAAGCTCTCGCACAGGTTAGAGAGGATCTTGAGATCACAAAAGAGGTTGTGACAGAACACTATGGTCTCCCGGTGATAGTATTTCGCAGGACCCAGTGGGACAAGTTCCCAGGAGGCCTCAACACTTACGCCGCAGACACACTGATGCCAGACGGCAAAGTGATTCAACTCCCCTCAACACATGATCTAGGCGATAACTTCGCAAAGGCATTCGATATCACATTCTTGAATGAAAACAACGAAACTGTGCATGCATGGCAGACCTGCTACGGGCCTGCAGTATCAAGAATGTTTGGCGCAATGATTTCAGTTCACGGTGATGACAAAGGTCTTCGTCTGCCCTTCAAACTTGCCCCCTATCAGGTGGTCATTGTACCAATAGTCCGCGGCAAGAATGTGGACGCAGTCATGAGCTATTGTCGTAAGATAGCATCCACCCTAGCAAAGGATGGAATCAGAGTTCATTTAGATGATTCTGATAACACACCTGGCTGGAAATACAACTACTGGGAGATGAAAGGCGTCCCCATCAGAATTGAAGCCGGACCACGAGACCTGAAGGAGGAAAAGGTAGTTCTCTTCCGCAGAGACAATATGAAACGGGAATCCGCCGAGCTAAAAGGGCTGAAGAAGAGAATTGCTGCTCTTGGTAAGGAAATCGACATGAAGCTGCGGTCCTTGGCAGAAGCAAAGTTCGAAGGCCTCATTGTTGACGCGAATTCTGTCGGAGAAATAGAAGACGCTCTTGACAAGGGCAAGATTGCACGAATCCCATTCTGTAGCATTGAGATGGATGGCAAAGACTGTGCAGATGAGATCAAGGATCGAACGGGCGGCGAGATGAGAGGTACAAGAATGGACGCTGAGGAACCTCCAGAAGGCGTCTGTCCTGTGTGCGGAAAGGTCGCGCAAGAAGTGACCTATGTCGCTCGGTCATACTAGTTCAATTCAGTCTTGGGAGCAGCGTTGCTCTCGAGGCTGTTCATTTTCTTTTTGTCAAGGCGTAGTGTCTTAAGGCAACAGTACTCATTTCAGTCTACCTTAGGAGGATTCCTTGATTGAAGATTCTCTTCCCCTACAGGGCAGAAAGGGTTGAAGCCCTACAGGATGCGCTTGGTCCCAAGGTCACCGTTGTCAGGTCTGAGCGTACTGTTGAGTCTATGCTGGAGAAGGGTGATGATGCCGTGATAGTCGTTTCAGGGCGAGTCCCCGCGGGTTATATACGCAATGCAAAGAATCTCAAGATGATTCAAGCCCTCGGAGCAGGCATTGATAAGATTGACCGGCAAGCAGTGCTAGAGCGTGGTGATGTTGTCGTGTGCAACAACCACATGAATGCCTTTGAGGTTGCTGAATATGCTGTTATGCTTCTACTTTCAGCAGCAAAGAATATCATCGTAAATGACAGGGAACTGCGGAAAGGTGATTGGACTTATGGATTTGGTGGGCCTCGTCCCAATGTGGAGATTCGGAACAAGACCTGTCTCTTGGTGGGTCTAGGCAATATTGGAGCCGCAATCGCCGAACGACTAAAGGGATTTGGCACCCGTATTGTGGCAGCTACTAGGAGCGGAGTAAACAGGAATCCGGAGCTAGTTGAATCTGTGGTAAGTCTTGAGGAGATGAAGTCCGTTGTTCCCAAGTCCGACTTCATCATACTTGCACTGCCACTCACTCATGAATCCCGGTGCCTTGTGAATGAGGAGGTTATCGCTTGGATGAAACCAGAATCAATATTGGTCAACATTTCTCGGGGCGAAATCGTAGACGAGGCTGCCTTGTATAGAGCGCTGAAGGAAGAACGAATTCTGGGTGCAGCTCTTGATGTTTGGTGGAAGTATCCACAATGGGGAGAAGTTGCAAGAAACTTTCCGCCATCCAAATTTCCTTTTCATGAACTAGATAATGTTGTAATCTCCCCGCATCGTGCCGCTTACTCCACAAATGTACAGCAGGCACACTTCGAATTCATTGTTGAAAACCTAAAACGATTCATTCAGGGCAAGGAGCCAGAAAACATAGTGGATATGGAGCTTGGCTACTGACGGCGCCAAATCCGTCTTTTTGTACGTGCTTTTCAATGATAGAATAGACAAGAATGAGAAGCATGAGGCCATTTCAGGGACATCACGGACTGCGATACGATTCGGAGGTTGCTTATCTTGCATGAGAGTCAGGTCTTTAAGGAATATTTGTCAGCAGACAACAGCCACGAGCATGGGGAAACGAGATTGAGTGTAGAGAGTCTTTCCGAGATTCCTGGAGTCGGTGACAAGGTAAAGAAGGCACTTGTGGACCACTTTGGCAGCGAAACTATAGCCCTAAAGGTCATCCTTGACTCACGCGTTGATCTTGTAGCTGCGGTACCCGAGATCGGTGCGAAACAAGCAGTCAATATTGTAAAAGCTGCCTTTGAACAGCAATTCGGAGCAAGTGCGAATACCATTCTGAGAAGCGTGGACGTGAGAAAGATATTCGATTCTGTAGTGGGGATAATCAAGGGCTATGCAAACACTAGCTATGCACGTGACAAGCTTGTTCTATACTTCCCCCTTCCCCCTGACAAACTCAATGTGATTCATGAACGGCAGAAGTACTTTGCTGATGCCATAGATATGTCCAAGCGCCTCTCAAGTGACCAGAAGACCGCCCTGCGGGAACATCTTGGTCAAGTTCGAGGTCTGTATCGAAGAGTCAAGCCACGCAGACTTGAGAGCAGGGTAGTCATCACCAATGACGAGAAGGCCTTTGACAAATTGGTGACTGAGGGAGTGGACAAATGGTGTCCAGTCTATGTCTTGTCTGAGGGAGAGAACGCGGTTGATTACGCAAAAGGCTACTCCCTGGTTCTTTACATTTCCCCTCTTGGCATCTATGACGACTCGGTCGATATGCTTGACAATGTGGAGATTCTAGGAAAGGACTGGAGCATTGACGACATACTACCGGAGAGGACTATTGGTTTCTACTCACGAAACTATCGCGTCATTGATGCTTCCTGCAAACTTGCAGAGCTATTCAGTGGCCTCCCGATGAATGAATCAGTAAGGAACTTCATTGCAAACCTTGATTTAGATAGTCTTTTGCAGGTCGGAGAGATTCTAAGAAAAATCAACGAAGAAGGGGATGTAGCATACGGCGTCGATGCTGAACTGGACCGATACCGCAAAGCGGTGAAGGCATTCCCAACAGCAATTGCAGAAACTGAGAGCTGGTTGAATGAAGAGATAAAGGCTAGAATTAGCAAAAGCGAGATAAAACTAGGCGGTCAACAGATAATCAGCATTCTACAATCGGCAGACATGGAGGGTGCAGACAGCAGTGCTCTTCGAAACATGCTTCCCGCTGAAATCGTCGAAACTTTCACAAATACTGTTCAAGAGGCTGAAGACAAACTTGTTGAAATGCTCAGCCTCATTCCTCGAGAGGCAGATTGGGTGGCTGGAATCATAAGCGAGGAAATTGCTCTTCCAGTAAGAATGGAGCCGACTCAGATTAATGATTTGGAGGATCGCCTGAGACGAAAATTCGCTGACAAGCAGTTTGCCCTCATTAAGAAAGTTGCAGGCCAGCTCGAGCAGCTGACTCTCACAGTGACAGAAGCCGTTCAGACTCTATTGGAGTTTGATCTGTTCTTAGCAGTAGGTCTCTTCGGAACTGACTATAATCTTCGTACTCCACATATCAGCTCTGAATATTCCGGTGTAGGAGTCAGAGGTGCTACGAATCTCTTCCTACAGGAGAGCATGCTAAAAGGTCGCCATGGCAGGGTTCAGCCCATAGATTATGCTATCGGCAATACCCCATTTCATCCAGAGGGAACAAATGGCGAGAACTGCGCAATTCTCTCAGGAGCCAATAGTGGTGGGAAAACTACCACAATTCAGACCCTTGCACAAATCGCCACGATGGCACAGGCCGGATTTCCTGTGGCTGCAGAAACTGCATATCTTCCGCCTTTTGAGGAAGTATTCTTTTTCTACAAGAGCCGAGGAATGGTCAGCGCTGGTGCATTTGAAGCTACACTGAAGCAGTTTGCAGATATCGTAGTGTCGGAGAAGTCAAAGCTTGCTCTTTTTGACGAAGTCGAGGCAATTACAGAGCCTGGCAGTGCAGCAAATGTCATTGCCGGCCTAATAGAAATACTTCAACGCGATCCAAAGAGCTACACAGTTATCTGTAGTCATCTTGCAAAGGAGATTGCCGATGCAACTAATATTCCTATTCGCGTAGACGGAATCGAAGCCCGTGGATTGGACGAGAACCTTGAGCTAATAGTTGACCGGACACCTCGATTTGGCCTCGTCGCACGAAGCACCCCTGAATTGATCGTTGAACGACTGACAAAACTGGCAAAGGGCAAGAAGAAAGAGGTCTACGAGAAGATTCTGGAGAACCTTACTCACGAGCGGGCAGCCAGATAGTGCAATTAGGAAGTGGCACTGGACATGAAACGTGTGTTAGTCTTTGGCGACACTCATGTTCCAACTCGCAGAAACTCTATTCCAGATAACTTCCACAAGCATATTGAAGACACCCACTACGATCTGGCGCTTATCACTGGAGACCTTGTACGTGAGAAGGACATGCGCGCCATATTTCCGCCGCTCCCGGAATCCTACATAGTCAAGGGGAACATGGACTACGGAAAGGACCATAACTTCCATGAAATCGTAATTGTTGAGAGATTCAGAATTCTCTTGATTCATGGAACACAGCTGCGTCCACGAGGCAATCTGGAACAACTTTGGGAGATTGCCAACCAAGTTGATGCCGATGTGGCGATTCATGGCCACACTCATAAGCCAACGATAGATTTGCACAAGAATCGTCTGTTATTGAATCCCGGAACTGCATCTGGCGCAACCGGTGGCTGGAGTGGCAGAGATGATGCTAGTTTTCTCGAGCTGGAAGTAGAAGGAAAAAATCTGACCGTAATTTTGCACAATACCGATTGGAATACCACGAAAACCTCTCGATTGGCATTCTGTAAAGATGAAACAGACAATATGGTCCGATGCTGAACTGCGTGCACTAGGAATTATTCCCATACGGATCAGGACTGAGAAGGCGTGTATACAGCACTTTTGCTACTTCCGTTCCTTCATGTACTGCTAGCTTTGTAATCTTAATCTTGTCATCAATCTCAAGTTCTCTTGACATTCCCTGGGGCTGAATCTTTGAAAACGCACTTGTTGCTCTCCCATCATCAGGTTCGGGTTTTACTGAAACAGATTCAGGCATTGATTTTCGTATCTCTTCCTTCGGGTCGATGTCTCGTGTGAACTTAAGACGCGCAAAGAACATGGCCAGAGTCTTCTTAACTGCCTGCTCCACCTCGGATTCCGCAGGCAATTTAGAAATCAGATGAGATGCTCCTTTTCTCAAATTCTCCGCTACAATCTTTTGTACTGCTTCTGCAAGTTCTCGGTTTTGACCGCAGGCGATTCCCACACTGATCATGAGCATCCTAATTCGGTCCAAGAGTGCCCCCAAAGGTACGGCCTCCAGACCCTTGCTTCGCATAGATGCACACCAGTCATAGTAAGCATTACTCACCTCTGACAGGTCTTTCTTGAAGAGACCCATGCCTAGGAGGTCCTCCGGTGGAACGAGTGGACACCAGACGGTCATTGGACCTCCGCCAGTACCATCGAAACGCATTCTATGTCATCTAAGGAGCAAGTTCAGTCTATTATCAAGATATCCCCTTCGTAATACATGCGGATTCTAGCAGTTTTTGATAATTGCGTAGTCCGGTTACTTTCTTATGGCGAGATTCATTGTCCTCAAATGTGGTTCAAATGCCTAGAACAAAGATCAGGATTGAAGTAGTGAATATTCTCGGAACCGGAAAGTGCTCCATGGGTCAGGAAGTGGGCGCCAGGTATGACTACCCTGAGGATAGGGGAAAGATGTGTCCCAGTGCCTTCCACATTATATATCCTTGGCTGCTTGTCATGCAATCCGGTGGTGAGTTTTCATTCTTTAATGACGAGGGGAACAGTGTTGAGGTAGGCTGCTCAGATTTTACGCATCAGGTCGTGTTTAAGATCACCAGAGAATACGTGGAAGAGTAGGTTATCATGGACTCTGATTCAAAGTATAATATCAACTTGAAGGTTCAATTCAAACCTCTTGAGGTCATTGACCTCCCAGAAGTAATAGAAGGCTGCAAAAAGAAGTGGCAAAACCTATCGCTCTCCCAAGTCAACGACAGCCTTGTACGACTTGGAGTGATTGAAGGAGAGTTCCATTGGCACAAACACGATCGTGAGGATGAGTTCTTCTACGTTATTGAAGGCAAGTTGCTCATCGATTTGGATGACAAAACGGTGGAACTCTATCCTCAACAGGGATTTACTGTACCGAGGGGGGTCAATCATAGAACCAGGGCGCCCAACAGAACCGCCATTCTTATGGTCGAAACTGTAACAGTGACTCCAACCGGCGATTAGAGCCTCACTCTGTGCCTAATTCCATTAGGATTCGGACTAGAAGTGGAAAAAACCTCCATGAAGATGCATTTATTTTGTAGAATTGTGTCTCATTACGTATGATAGGGAAGTCCTCGCCAGACAAAGACTCTGAGTATGCCTCTCAAGAAGAAATCGATTACGAGGACATGGTGTGGCTGACAAAGAAATCAGTACGAGAGAAGCTGGAGAAATGGCGAAAGGAACCTGCTAAGTCTGAAGATAAAGGAAAGGACGCGAGCGAACGCGAACTCGATAAGAATTGCAATAATTGCTACTACTGTTCCTATGAACGAACTGTAAATAAGGTTCAATATGTGAGATGCACATTTCAGGACCCACAGTGGGTTGTTTCCCAGAAGAATCTCTCTTGCTGGAAACCAGCTAAATAGCATCTCAGATGGAACGACTTGATTGTATAAAACTGGAATCGCCGGACATATCTCAATGCAGTTGATGATTCGAGTGATGGCTGTAATCACTGCGTTTGATTGACTTGTCTAACCTCTCTAATTCTCGTTTCCATTCTTGCAATTCGTTCTATGATTCTCTTGAGGGTCTTCAGCATCCCCTCGAGGTCACTGTCAAGTTTTCTATTTGACATTACTTTCTCAACGGCCAGCAGGGCTGTTTCAGCCTCATGGACTAGATCATACGCTGAGTGTGGATACTCAGCAATGGCCTTCTCCTTGAGCACAAACTGTATCAAATCAAGTAGTTCTTTGGTTCCGTAGACTCTCATGTCAATTGCCATCTTGGGACATGCTGCGACACATACTCCACAACCTCTACACCTCTCCTGGCGCACATGCAAAACCTTGTCGATAATAATCGGGGCCTCCCATGGGCATAGATCCGTACACAATCCACATAGAATACACCCATCGCTCCCCTCATTTCTAACTTCTATTATCGATAATAGGGCAACTTCTGTAGGGTCCAGCTCTTCAGTGGCCTGAAGACTGACCTGTTCTACTCTTGCTGACAAGTAACCGTTTCTCCCCTTCGGGCTAGAATCGATGGTTGGCATCCACGTTTCTTCAGTTCTTTCTCGATCCTAAGTATATGAACAGCCGAAGTGTTTCTCACATTCTTTAGAGAAACCAACATCAACTTGAGTTCGCTCTCAGAATGTTCCGAGAGTCTTCTGGGGATGATTGCCTTGAATCCATGTGCACGCCACCTTGAAATCCCATTCATTCTACCACCTCTACCATAATTGGTTGAGCGAACAGACGAGTGTCTTACTGAACGGCCACCTACTTTTTCCAACACAAGTTCAAGTTCTTCTCGCAGCATTTGTATCACCAATTATATTATATGATATTTCGATTATAATCTTATCGCATTATTAAAACCATTTTGTGATATATTTTTACAAAAAGTATTTACATTATTGTAAATCTTTTTGGTCAATCAAAGACACTATATTGTCCAATAGGTGCATAGAGCTTACAATTCAATGAACGAAAAACGACATTAATTTGAAGTATGCAATTGTACATAGAAACAGCAAAAAACCGTCAATTGGAACAAGATTGAATATCAATAGTCACAGCAATTGTTCTTCATCTTGAGGATGAATGTGAGAGTCTGCGAGAAAATGGAATTCATTAAGAACATTTATGATGAATTTGGAACACTTGGTTGAGAGGAATGGAATTGACCGACCTATTAGATAATCCACTGAATATTCAGGTTCTCCAGCTCATCTGCGCTGGCAAAGGAGTTGAAATCAACGTCAGCGAACTCTCAACAGGTCTAAGGAAACACCGCAACACAGTTGCATCAAGATTGGACAATCTGTTTTCTGCTAGAATCATCGAAAGACCTTTCCATCCATTTCCCCAGCTTTTTGAGGAATACACTCTTCTTGTTCTTGAGAAGGCAAATCTCCCTCGATCCCGCAAGATTAATAGCTGGATTGAAAAGGATTCCCACATCTGGGCAGCCTTCTTTGTTAAAGATGAGGAATACAATACTCTGTTGATCGAACTTCATAAAGACATTCATGCACACCAGTTGTGGAAATCGCAAATAACTAGCGATGAGGGGGCCTTGCTGTCTTCTGGTACAGAGTACATATCTTCTGAGGCAATTTACCTTAGCACCAAGGCAATAATCAAGGATGATCCAGTCGGTCCGATTCAGGCCATGAAAGCAGACTTTGAGAGATTTCCACAGATGAAGGTCAATGGACTGCAAATGGACCAAACATATCTGGCCCTCATAGAGTCCCTTCTACTAGGAAAGGCAGTATGGACGAATCCAAATTCATTAGCTAAGACGCTTGATGTTCACCGTATGACAGTGCAAAGACGATTGGATCTTCTGCTTCAGGAAGGCCTCATATCAAATGCGGTTTCTCGCTTTCCAAGAATGTGGGCTCCGCCAGAATACTTCATCGTCCTGTCTCTAATTGAGATACGTGGGCAAA
>JBHLND010000034.1:0-15014 GCA_048937485.1 Promethearchaeota archaeon | reverse complement strand
AGCCAAGGAACTTCTAGCTGAAGTACTTCTCAAAATCGTCCAGATACTTCTTTTGCTCTTTGGAGAGCTTCTCGGGAATTTTAATGGCTACACGTACGAGCTGATCGCCTTGGCGCCCATCATCTGCATGAACCCCCTTTCCTCGCATACGCAAGATAGTTCCACCCTTTGTCCCTTTCGAAATCTTCATCTTGCTTGATCCACGCATAGTTGGTATTTCTATTTCTCCACCAAGAACTACGATCGAGAATGGTATATCCATCTCCATGTAGACATGGAGACCTCTACGAACAAATAGGTTGTGAGGTTCAACTGAAAAGAAAAGAATCAGGTCTCCAGCGGGGCCGCCCCTTGGCCCTGCACTTCCGCCTCCGCGAACTCGAATTGCTTGGCCGTCCTCGACTCCTGGAGGCACTGGAACCTTAAGCTCATGCCGATCTTTCTGGAGGCCTCTTCCTCGGCAATCAGTGCACGGAGTGTCAATTATTTCTCCAGCGCCACGACATGTGGGGCATGTCTGCGAAACCCGCATGAATCCGCCCATGGAACTCATAACTTGACCCTGTCCACGGCATGTGGAACAGCTTCTTGGTGATGTACCTACCTTGGCTCCGCTTCCTTTGCAAGCCTCACATGGGATGTCCCGATTGAAGGCAATCTCCTTTTCTACACCGAAGAAAGCGTCCTCGAATGTCAGAGGAATTGTGAGCCGAAGACTCTGGCCGGGCGGGGGTCCAGCACGCCCAGCTCGTCCGAATCCACCAAAGCCTCCAAATCCACCGAATCCACGGAATAGCTCGCTGAAGATATCGTCAAATCCACCCATATCGATGCCTTGGAAGTCTGCTGTTCCGTAGCGGTCATAGTGGGCCCTTTTTTCAGGATCACTTAGGACCTCATACGCTTCATTGATCTCTTTCAGCTTATCTTCTGCTGCCTTGTTCCCGGGATTTCTATCAGGATGATACTTTTTGGCCAGCTGACGGTATGCCTTCTTAATCTCCTCCTGAGTGGCACTGCGACTCACACCAAGGAGATTGTAGTAATCATTAGACGCCAATCAGCTTCACCCATATGCTATATGTCAATCCAAGTCCTCGAAATCTACATCAACTACGTCTTCTTCATCTTCACTATCAGAAGAATCGCCTGCTGAGGCACTCGGTCCCACACCCGCAGCCATTTGACTTGGGTCGAAGCCTGCAGCTCCAGGGCCCTTTGCTCCATAGGCCTTCTCGGATATCTTGTAGATAACCTGCTGCACTTCTTCTGTTCCGGACTTCATCTTCTCATAGTCTTCAGCTTGAATTGCCTTTTTGAGTTCCTCTGATTTCGCTTCAAGCTCCTTTTTGAGGTCATCAGGGACCTTGTCGCCTAGGTCTCTCACAAGCTTTTCCCCCTGCCAGATCATCTGGTCAGCGGCATTCATGGTTTCTACCTCAGCAAGTCGCTTGGCGTCTTCTTCGGCGTAATTCTCTGCATCTTTTACCATGCGTTGAATATCTTCATCTGATAGATGCGTTGAGGCAGTTATTTGAATAGACTGCTCATTTCCGGTTGCCATGTCTTTTGCAGTGACTTGAACAATACCATTCGCATCGATGTCGAAGGTTACTTCTATTTGAGGAATTCCACGCGGCGCTGGAGGAATTCCTACAAGTTGAAACTCACCCAGCAACATATTGTCCTTCGACAATGGACGTTCTCCTTGAGTTACGCGAATATCAACAGCAGTTTGATTATTAGCTGCGGTTGAGAACATCTTGCTCTTTCGCGTGGGGATGGTGGTATTCTTCTCAATCAGAGGGGTAGCTCTTCCGCCCAAGGTTTCAATAGCCAGAGTAAGGGGGGTTACATCAAGCAGCAGAATGTCTGTTTCTCCTGCAATTACTCCAGCTTGTGCAGCTGCTCCAAGAGCCACGACTTCATCTGGATTGATACTCTTGTCACCGGCCTTGCCAAACATTGCTCTTACAGTTTCCTGAATAATTGGCATCCGGGTTGCTCCTCCAACAAGCAGAATCCGGTCCATTTGTTCAGGTTCGAGCTTGGCATCAGACAGCGCCTGTCGAATGGGACCAAGGGTCGCCTGAACAAGGTCATCAGTCATCTTCTCAAATTGGGATCTTGTGACTTCGAGGTTGATATGCTTGGGTCCACTTTGGTCAGCTGTTATGTATGGCAGATTGATTGTTGTCTTCATCACCGTTGATAGCTCAATCTTTGCTTGCTCAGATGCATCGCGTATTCTTTGCATCGCCGACAAGTCTTTTGTGATGTCCATTCCAGTTTCTTTCTTGAACTCTTTAACGACCCAATCAATGATTCTCTGATCCCAGTCATCGCCACCAAGCTGGGTATTCCCACTTGTAGATATCACCTTGTATACGTCTTCTCCAATATCCAAGATAGAAACATCAAAGGTGCCACCGCCCAAGTCATAGACAAGAATCTTCAGATCCTCTCCCTTCTCAAGGTTGTAGGCGAGAGCTGAAGCAGTGGGTTCATTGACGATCCGTAGGACTTCAAGGCCAGCAATCCGTCCTGCATCCTTTGTCGCCTGCCTTTGACTATCATTGAAATAGGCAGGAACCGTTATGACTGCCTTCTTGATTTCCTGACCTAGGAAAGCCTCTGCATCTCTCTTTAGCTTCGTAAGAATCATTGCAGAGATCTCCTGAGGACTGTAGTCCTTGTCGCCAATCTTAACTTGGTAGTCCTGACCCATCTTGCGTTTTATTGACCTTACAGTACGTTCCGGCATTGAAACAGACTGACGCTTTGCCAATTCACCAACTACTATCTCTCCCTTTGGAGTGATTCCTACAACTGATGCAGTCAACCTCTGCCCCTCAGCGTTGGGAATTATGGTGGGTTTTCCACCCTCCATATAGGCTATACCGCTGTTTGTTGTTCCTAGGTCTATACCAACTACCTTTGCCATTATCAATCACCGTTATTCTTTGAAGAAGAACCATCTTCCGCTTCTGATTCATCTGCAGGGAGCTCGTGTCTATTGACACACACCATTGCAGGACGCAGTACCTTTTCCTTCAACATGTATCCTTTCTGATAAACCTCGACAATCGCACCATCAGGCTTGTCGTTGTTGCTAACTGTACCAACGGCATGCTGATAGTATGGATCAAATTGCTTTCCTAGTGATTCTATGGGTCGAACATCTTCCTTCGCCAGGAGAGATTGAATCTGTCGCTTAATTGCATTGATGCCTTCCTGCGCTGATTTGGGATCTAAAGAAAAATCAATCTCCACAGCGCGTTCAACATTGTCCAGAATATCCAGGACTTTTAGAATGATCCCTTCGCTGGCGAACTTTGAAGCTTCCATGAATCGACCTTCCATCCTTTTGCGGTAGTTATCAAACTCAGCTTGTGTGCGCAGCAAACGATCTTCTAGTTCAGCTGCTTTCTTTGTTTGAGTTTCAAGTTCCGACTCAGGAGTAAGTTCGATAGCTTCAGCCATGTCTTCACCATTCTCTGATATGAATTCGTCTGATTCGTTTTGGTCTGAATCCTGCTTCTCCGGCATTTCTTGGGTATTCCACCTATGTGATTCTGATATGCAAACCGTTCAGAAGCGTGCCACATTATTTATTTCCGAAGGATTGACGGAGAACCGTCCGAAATCCCCTCATGTGGCTCTAAGAGGCCTCCCAAATTTCCGAAGAAAAATCTTTCGACATGAACATCCAAGCTTCTTTCATGTATGCTCCAAGAACGAGCAAACCGAAAACGAAAAGTGGTATTAGTAGTCATCACTCAGTACGATGGCTGACGAGAAAGATATCGATGCGGCAAGGCAAATGATTGGCAGAGCCTCGAAGATTGCCGTGCTTACAGGTGCAGGAATCAGCGTAGACTCGGGCATCCCTGATTTCAGATCAGAGGGAGGCCTTTGGGAACGGTATGACCCGCATGAGTATGCAACCTATGAGAGTTTCTTGCGGAATCCAACCAAGTTTTGGGAAATGGGCCAGGAGCTTGCTGAAGTCTTGCTCAAGGCAGAACCAAATCCAGCGCATATAGCTTTGGCCAGTCTTGAGAAGACAGGGAAGCTACTGGGTGTGATCACTCAGAACATAGACAACTTGCATCAAACAGCTGGAAACACTCGAGTTGTAGAACTACATGGCACCTATCTAAAAGCCCGCTGCATGGAATGCGATGCTAAGTATGTCGGGGAGGAGATTCATCAAAGAGTTGCCAATGGCGAAATTCCACCAGAATGCGAGAAGTGCGGGGGAGTGCTCAAGTCAGAGGCGGTTCTTTTTGGCGAACCAATGCCAGAAGCGGCCATGGCAGAAGCAATTGACATATGTAGAAAGGCGGATTTGATGATAGTGATTGGCTCTAGTCTAACTATATACCCTGCAGCTTTCCTTCCGCAGCTAGCGAAGAATTCGGGGGCCAAGGTTATCCTAGTGAATCTGGAAGGCATAAACAGAGATGAGGTGGCAGACATCGTACTGCAGGGGCGAGCGTCTGAGATTGTTCCCAATATTGTTGGTATCTAAACGATGACTGGAAAATAGACCCAAGAATAGGCCCCTAGTGCACCCGGTGCAATAATGACAGAGAAGAATATAGTAATTGCACCAAGAATGTGTTGATTCTTGTCCATCAACCATAAACCAAGATACGAGTAGGAGTACGAGATTACACATGCAGCTAAACCAAGGACAATCACAGGAATAACCGGAAGAGCAATCGCAAGGTAGCCGCCATAGGTTGTCCACAGAAGTCCGATATTCAATACTACAAAGAACCCTCTTACGATCAAGTAGACAAGGATTGACACAAACAAGCCAATCTGTGAGAATGTGAGACGGGCTGATAGACTCATTATAGCATCAATTAACCAATTTAACGGCTCCTAATTATCCTTTCCTGCAGTAGACGAACCCTTAAACGGAAGATTGCTCTGGCCCAAATCGGATTGACAGATAGAATCTCTTGGACAATTGCAGGATTGGGACAACTCTCAATACTACTGGAAGTTAGTTCTCCTAAGCCAGGCAATGTAAACAGACTGCGTCGATTCTCTGACACTGGGTACAGACATTTCTTGGCTAGCGCCTCGATGGTAGGAAGAGGTCTACATTTGGCTGCAGATAGAGGTGCCAGATTTTCCAAGGGGGAGATTGAAGCAAGTAATGTAGGAATTGGCGAGGTAATTCGCGAATGTGTAAGTGATTCATTGAATGGGATAAACCAGAGAAACACGATTTTTGGGACGCTCCTGCTATACATTCCCCTAGTGACGGGTACTGCAGCATCAATCAACTCCTGTGGCTGCTATTCAGTCGACGATGTAAGAAAGTGGATCAAAATAGTCCTTGACAACACAACGGTTCAAGACACCATTGAAGTCTACAGGGCGTTTCACATCGCTCAGCCAGCAGGGGAACTGAATAAGGAGGAGGCCAGCTGGACAGAATCACACGACCGCTTTGCCATTGACAATCCCAAGGTGTTTGAGAATATCCTAGAAGATAAGATGAAGTTGCAGCAGCTCTTTGCAATGTCAGCTGAAGTGGACCCTATCTGCAGGGAATGGGCAGAATACTATAAACTCGTACTGCATGAAGTCTTTCCATATCTTGATGCTCATTCGAGGGGACTGGAAGATCTTGAGGAAGGGATTGTTAGGACTTTTGTGTGGCTTCTTTCTAGATATCGCGATGGCTTGATTATTAAAAAGGCCGGAGCAAAGCAAGCTGAGGACGTAAGATTGCTTGCTGAGAAGGTCATGAAGGAGAGTAGCGAGAATCAAAAGGGGGAGGAGATGCTGGCACTCCTTGATGAAGAATTAAGAAGAGAGGGAAACACTCTGAACCCAGGAACCACAGCGGACCTCGTATCTGCCGCAATATTCTGCAAGCTTGTGTCCCTCAGTTTTCAGCGAGGCTAGCCAATAACACCGCTGAATACAATGGCGGCGATGATGAAAAGAATGACTGCTGAAGGCACAAGCATGACTTGTGCTTCCAAACGTTTTCTTTCCCGCACTTCCTTTTTCGGGCCAAGAAAGAAGGCAAGTAGCAGCAAAACGCCTAGACAAACCAAAGCAATCGCCAGCCCTTCATGTGCCATCTAGTTCACTCATATAAGAAATGAAATACCCCTCTTTTAACTCTAGTTGGATGCTGCGCTATTTGGCATAAGGGAAAAATGCTTGGAGGAGGTAATTGAGTCTACCTCAAGACCTGGGTAAACACATGCTCAAACTTCATTCGAAGCTCCCTAGCTTTCTCAGCGTTGGCCTGATACAAAGGTTGCCGCATATCCTGTAGATTGGGAATCTTCCTGCAGAGCTTTTGACCCATTAGTTTTCTCAGTGCGAATGATACTGTCCGCGGCGCCAGTTCAACTTTGCTGCTGATGTCCTTTGGCGTCATGGGACCCTCATCCGCCAACCGATCCAACACAATGATTGCACTTCTTGGCAAGTCTAAGGACATCTGTGGTGCGTCTCCTTGTATTTTGAACAATTGGTTCAAAATAAGATTTGTCGTCGCATCAATATAAGACAATGGTTTAGCGCACGGTAAGTCATTTTTGGGTAACTACTCATTACTGTGGACAATAACACTATGAAATATCGCGAAAGAACTAATTTCTCCGGCTATAGATGGCAGGATTCAATAAGGCGGAATAATCAGCAGACTCCTGTTCACAAAGGGGAAGATCAACATGCGGCAGAAGGTCTTTGTTACTAGGGAAATCCCCGATGAAGGACTCCAAAAGATAAAGGATGTATTCGATGCCAAAGTATGGTCAGAAGAAATACCTCCGTCAAAGGAACAGATTATCAAGCAGGCTGAGGACTGCGAAGGTCTAGTCACCCTGCTCTCTGACCCAATTGATGGAGAGGTCCTCGCGTCCATTCCTGGCCTGAAGGTGGTTGCTCAATATGCAGTCGGGTATGATAATATCGATATGGTCACCGCCACGTCAAGGAGAATAATGGTCACGAACACGCCCGGGGTTTTGACTGAGGCGACAGCCGATCTTACATGGGCACTAATACTAGCCGCATCTCGAAGGATTGTTGAGGCTGATAGTTACATTAGGATGGGAAAGTGGAAAGTTGCCTGGAGCCCCAAATTACTATTGGGTACCGACGTCTTCAATGCAACTCTAGGCATCATAGGAATGGGTAGAATCGGTAGTGCTGTTGCCCGCAGAGCCGCAGGCTTTTCCATGAGAGTGATATACTACTCTAGGACAGAGAATGATTTGACACGTCTGATTGAAAAGCAAGTCGGAGCGGAAAGAGTTGACATGGATTATCTTCTTCAAGAATCAGATATCATCTCTATTCACGTTCCACTCACCGCGGATACAACCAATCTAATTGGCTCAAAGGAGCTCTCGATGATGAAGAAGCGCTGCGTGCTGGTTAACACATCCAGAGGGGCAGTTGTGGATGAGGACGCCCTCTATAAGGCCCTATTGAATGGCGATATTCAAGCGGCGGGATTAGATGTCTTTAGAGAGGAGCCTACTGCTCATAGCAATCCGTTGCTCTCAATGCCCAATGTAGTGGTAGCTCCGCACATTGGAAGTGCGAGTACATCTGCAAGAGCAAGAATGGCCCAGATGTGCGCTGAGAATCTGATTGCTGGACTCGGCGAAAAGACGCCCCCAAATATAGTAAACCCGGAGGTTCTCGAATTTGGATAAGGTTTGCATTAAAGCATTAGAGAACAGGACATCGGTTCGAAGGTTTTCTTCTGCTGATGTGATACAGAGAGATTTGGAGGACATTCTGAAGGCAGGACTTAGAGCACCTTCCGCCGGGAATGTGCAGCCTTGGCGTATTGTTGTCGTCAGAGACCAGCAGACCAGAAAGAAACTAGCAATGGCAGCAGGAGGACAAGGATTTGTCGAGCAAGCCCCGGTGGTCCTCGTGATTTGTGCGGTGCCATATGAATCCGCAGAACGATATCGTGAACGCGGTGCGACCCTCTATGTTCTTCAAGACACAGCTGCCCTGACGCAGAATATACTGCTTGCTTCATATATGAAAGGATACGGGACTTGCTGGGTTGGAGCATTTCATGAAGATCAGGTGAGCGAGATAATTAATCTCCCCAAGGGGATGAGGCCTGTAGCCCTGATTCCAATTGGCAAACCTGAAACCGAGCCAAGGGGAAAGAGCGGACGTCGTCCAATAGCAGATGTGATTGTGTCTGAGTCTTTCTAACTGAGAGCGGCAATTGCTTCACATGTCTGATTATTCACATTAAACGGACTCAGTCTTTGCATGGGAGTGTCTACATCATTATTCGAGGCCGAAGAAGGAATATAGAGTCTTCGCTCCACTTAGCGGGAGATGAATAAAAAAAGAAAGGGGAGTGGGGGACTAAGCCCCCATTTATTCTAGAGTACGATGACTAGCCTCGCCTTACTTCTTCTTGACTAAGAAGAGGATCAGCACAACTACAACACCAACACCGATACCGCCAATCAGACCAATGATCAGAGGATCAATACCAACGGGAGTTGTCGTGGTTGTGGTCGTGGAGGTGGTTGAGGTTGTTGAGGTCGTGGTTGATGTGATTGTCGTTGGCGGGGTTGTGGTTGTTGGAACGGTGACAGCACCAAATGTCAGGACAGCATCGCTCTCATCCGTGGCTGACAGTGCCGGCCAGAGAGTCGGCACAATGTAGCTAGGATCGAGTGGAGCGGGACTACCTGCATAGTAGGTGTTGTTGTCGAACGCAGTGACCTCAAAGAGACCATTGTCGGTTGCCAGAATGGTATCGAAGTCAACATCCCAGTAGTACCAACCATCGCCTGCGGAATAAGGCATCGGACCAGTTCTCAGGACTTGCCAGTAGGTTCCTCCGTCAAGGGAGAAGCGTATCTGGAAGATGAGATCGTCGTCAGCATTCGGGTCGCTACCAGTGAAGGTTAGTCTATGGATGCCTGATGACCAGTCTTCTCCACCGTTAGGTGTCAGTAGCTGACACGTTGGAGCGAAGAAGTTGACGAATGATACGTTCTGGAGTGCAACAAACCAGCTCTCACCAGCATCGTTGAAGCAGTAGACGTTCATGTCCTTGTTCACGTTGGCTAGGAAGTCTGCCATGTCGAAAGTGGTCCTATCATCATCGTAGTAGAATGTCTGAGCAGACCGAGTATCGACCTCCAGGAGGTAAGTGACATCTGGATTGTACTGCCATAGCCAGGTGTAGACAATGATGGCGAGTGACATGTCACGAGGAGCGATGAACGAACCGCCCTCTGGGAAGTCAGCACCACCAGCGTCTACACTCAGGAATGGTGCACCGACAAGCTCGCCAGCAGGGTCGACGAGTCCGTCATCGTTTGCGTCATTCCATTCGTAGACTGCGACCGATGGGTCACCACCATGGAACATGGTTAGTAGCACGCGTACGTTGTCTCCGGCCATGATTCCGTCAACAGTCTCCCAGATGTAGGTGTCTGTGTCGGATAGGACTGGTGGCCAGAAGTCGCCAGCAGGCTCAGCAACGTAACCTTCACGTCTCACGTAGAGACCGCTAAGGAAGTCCAGCTGCATTCTGTTGACTGACCATTCTGGGAATCCAGTGGTTGAGATGTCTGACCAAGTGTAGTTGATCACGGTGTGATCTCCAGAAATTGTGCTGTTAGTACCGAATGTGCCGCTGCCGCCGCCATCCTCAGTCCATGTGGACGATATGGTCGGTTCAGGCAAAGTAGCGTAGGTTCGGATGCTGACCTTGATGTTCTCTGGAACATCAGTGCCGTTGATCCTCCTGACAGCCAAGTTCAGGTAATACAGTCCAGACACATCGGTTCCTGGGAAGTAGACCATTGTGTTGGCCGTTTCCTCAGTTGGAGTCGGTGTGTATGGCCTTGCTCCGCCATCATCTGTCTGTGCCGCTAGTCCGTATGAGAACTGACGCAGGTACATGTCAACAGCAGTGCCTGGATTAGTCCAGTCAACCCTGATCACCATAGCAGTGGGCGTGTAGGTCGGTGTCTGATTAGCCACGTCTATGAAGAAGGACTTGAAGCCTCCGCTTCCGTGGAACCAGGTGTCATCACTCAGGCTTACAGAAGCCCAAGCGGCACCATTCTCGTATGGTGTGATAGTTCCAGGACCGTCAACGACGACCTGCTCTGCTGCCTCAGCACCATCAGCTTCGAATGGAACCACAAATGCGTAAGGAACTTCGTGTACAAATCCGGCACCATCATTGAATGTGATGAAGCCCTGATGTACTCCAGTCTCATAGTCGACTGGCACGGTTAGTGTCAGGTCAGCTGGATCTCCACCAGTTGCAACAACAGGCACGTTAGTGTCCTTAACCCAGCCATGAATGTTAACGCTGATTGGCGTTCCACCATCTGCATTAGCATCTTCAATGACTAGTGCAAGGGTCGTGTCCGCAGTCATGCCACCAAGATTGCCCATACGCAAAGTATGCATGTTGAAGTCGTTGTAGTCACGATTGATGAGACGAATGTAGTCTCCGCCACTCACTGGGTCGCCCCAAGGTGTATAGATCGTGGACCAGAAGTTCATCTCACCATTGTCAGCAAGTGTACCAGGACCATCGTCCCTCCACTCGAAGACGCGTGATTGGATGATGTCACCCGCATACATCTCATCGAAGCTTATGACTATTGTAAAGTAGTCATAGTCCAATACATCTGCAACATCACCTGCGGAATAGCCAGCAGCAATAAGCTCCTCGGAGATATTGAAGAAGCCGGCTCGCTCCATCGCAGGATCAAATCCAGAATCATCGTAGAAGTATGTTTCCACATCAAACGAGTACGTGTGGTTTAGTACATACTGCCATGGTGTTATTGTCCATCCAGATGTATCAACCTGAGTTGTGCCATCTATAGCAGCAGTGACATTCAGGTAGACTGTTTCAGAGTCACCTTCGTAGACATTGCCGAAGAACACTGAAGCATCACTGGCTGTTGGCCAGGAGGTTTCCCATGCGGCTGGGTAGTAGAAGTCGTATGGACCAACTCCACCTAGACCCATCATGTATTCCCATGGATGGGTTGCAACATAGTTCTCAAAGCTCTCTTCGTTATGGAAGAAGTATCCACCTACAAGAGCATCGATAGCAGTTTTTGCGTTAATCAGACCATGACCTTGTACAAAGGCATCCAGACCCTGATCAATTGCATTTGATACGATCAACTCCTTGATCATGAATGGGTCGTAGAAGCTTCCACCGTAAGCTGTTCTCATTGCCTCAAGGACAAGAGCACCAACACCTGCGGCAACTGGACAAGCCAGGCTTGTGCCCTGCCACCAGCGGTAGCTGTCAAATCCAAGCCATGGATTGTGACCCTGTGTCAGATCAACTCCTCTGTAACCTGGAGCTACTAAGTCCGGCTTTGGATAGCCAGCGTATTCAGGTCCATTGGACGAGAACATCACTGTTGCTGAGTGACCCTGGAATGGGCCGTATGTCGCATCATAGTAGGATGATGCTTGGCTTGCACCCACGGTGATCATGGTTGCAGTGTTTGTTGGAGCACCAATGGTACCATAGTCTGCACCGTTGTTACCAGATGAACCGAAGAACAGCTGACCTGGATAGGTCACGTCTAGGAAGCCAGGAGCTGCAAGCACATCAAATGCCAGTGCCCAGTAGAGCAGTGACACGTATGCACCACCAGTGTAGCCCCAAGACATCGACACAATGTCGTGTTTGTGCTCACCAGTGTACTCCCAGTCCATTGTTGCGTTCAAATGGAAACCGCTTGCAAAGATGTATGCACCAAAGTCAGTACCCATGCTGAAGTGCATCTGTGAAGATGCTTTCGCACCTGGAGCAACACCCGTGATCGCATACTCGGTGTCGTTGAGCGGATCAACTCCATCGAAGATTGTGTGAAGTCCAGTACCGCGTGAAACGGCAGCGCTTGTACACCAATGGCCGTGCTCACTATCATAGTTCGGGAACATGAGAGCGAACCCAAGACCATCGTCTCGTATGCCACCCCAGAAGTCCTCCTGTGTAGCATTATCGCTATGCACGTTGTAGTAGGTTTCATTGAAGTATTCGTAGTAGCCAAAGTCGTCCAACGTCCAAGTCAGAGCGCCGAAACCGAAGTTCGGGTCTGGACCAGCAAAAGTGATACCCCAAGCACCATCATCAATGGTGTTGTAGTAGTAGCCACCCGCTATGTCGTCCATGAAGCTCCAGTCCATCATAGCGAGGATATCAAGAGCCCAGTCTGACCAGACTGCACCATCTGCAAAGACTTCTGATTCATAGTAGAATCCAAGCATCCATGCTTCGGTCCATGCCATCGCCCCATTCCAGTCTACGGCCAAGTGCCAGTTGGCTCCATCATTCCACCCTACAACAGGGGCGAAGGTCTTGGCATAAGTGTTTCCTCGCTGCTGGAAAATCCAACCTGTGGTCATCTCAGCAACGCCTGTTGGATCTGGAATCTCCCAGTCCTTCCACATATTATCGTAGAAGAACTCAGTAGCATTAGCAATACCCCATGCATTAATGTAGACGTCCAGGAAGCCTGATAGAAGGTTCCTGTACATTCCCCAGTGCTGGTTGTTACAAAGTGGATCCCATGTTGATACGTTGATGTACCAGCTGCCGGCATCCTCGTAGCTGAGGACATTTCCAAAGTCCACAGTCCACTCAGTTGCATTGGCAACAGCAGTTGTATTCACGTAAGTCATCAGCTGTATCTTTGTGCCTGATGGGTCATAAGACATTGGCAGTCCACCGTCATAGGTGGCAGCAGCACCACGTAGGTCACCAACGCTGAAGTCGGCACCAGAGTCACCAATTGCAATAGTGACGCCTGAACCGTCATAGGCACCTGCAACGTCGGTTGCGCCTACTATGTCTCGAATCTCATTTGTATCCATGCCCATTTCTGGAGGACTAGCAGGATCATATGTGGCTGCTTTCATACTGTCAGCACCCAAGTAGAACAGTCCTGGTAGTTCAGATAGTGCTTTCATATTCTCAATAGAAGGCACTTGGGCTAGAACCAGCTTCATCACCTTAAGATCCATTTTCCAGGTGATGTGAGTCAACTCCCTGACCGCGTCCATATCGGCATCCGGTGAGAGATATATCATAACACCCAATCCCTTGGGTCCGTTATAGACATACTCCGGAGTTTCACCAGATTCAATATATGACACAAGCCACGGGTCGACCTTCTCCACACCATTTGCATCAATATCATCCATTCTCTGGACGAAGTTTTCGAAGATATCCTTCTCTTGTAATGCATCGGTGGGAGTAGTGTCTCTAGCTGTTTCTACGCCGGGCGTACTCATTAGAAGTGGTACGAAAAGCACCGAACTAAACATGATTACGCACAGGAGTAGAACCATAGCTTGATTTCGTCGAATCATTTCGATTTTTACTCCTCTCATCACATTTACGTAGAGATCGACAATTGGTAGAGCAAAGAGCGTAGGTATTCAATCCTACACGTGTCTACCGCATACAATTCCTCTATGTATCCGCCAATTAGTAGGCCGACGGATACAACTCCTCAATGACGCGTTCTCTACTGTGTGATTGGCACCTGATGGGCCGGTTCATCCATTTAAGCATTACTACACACATATAGAACATCTAGTCTCAAACAAGTTTAGCTCATTATTTGTCGAACTATGCACCTGCAATTGCCGTTTCCTGTACTTCCGACGACTAGCTCTCACGAATCATTTTCTTAATGCCATCAACAATCTCGTGAACAATCATTACCGCCCCAATCAGCTCAACCTTCGGTTCCGTTCGCACCTTTCCAGCGGGCACCTCGGACACTCGACCAATGGCTCGACCTACATTCTTGATTAGATTCGTGACAGATTGCTTTGCAGAAGACTCAAGTCCGCTGGATTCAACTTGGGACATCAATTCAGCAAGATCAGAAATTACACTATCAGAAACCTCAGCTGCTGTTTCTGCACGACGAAGATAGTCTTGAAGCCTTGACTGTGTTTCCTGCAGGGATGCCTCAAGCTGTTCGGCTCGAACATCCGGCCCAGCTGCGACTGGCATAGGCTTGCTAACGTCGGCAAGCGCGTTTTGGAGCTCTTCCATTTTTTCGCTAAGGTCTGCAATTGCCATGTCTTTCTTAGCTATTGTTGCTAGAAGCTCGGGCTCTCTGTCAGGGGCTGTAGTGGCAATAGCGGCTTCCATCTCTATGATTCTCTTTTCACGGTCACCAACTTCCGCCTTTATAGTGTCCAGCTGTTCCTGAAGTGAGGTCAATGCAGATTCCTTCTCGGATACAAACTCCTTCAGCTGTTTGTTCTCTCCTTCCAGTTTCTGAACGTCCTCATTCATCTTCTTGAATTTCTCAGTTGCTTCCTTCAGGCCTTCATTGAGCTTGACGAAATCAGGATCAGGAGGAGAAAGTACTTTGATAGCAACGCTAGCAACAATTAATGAAACAATGACTAGGTATAGTATACCCATTGGAATTGTACTAAATACAAACCGATATGCCTCCTGTAGCACTCCCATAACTGCACCATAGGATCCGGCAGTCTGCTCGAGTCCCGGTAGCATTCCAAAGGAGGCGTAAAGCAATATGAAGACTGAGAATAGCATGCAGATGAGGCCGCCTGCAAGAATAAGATTCCTCTTTCTCTCTGTTCTGGGCAAGTATCGTTGATATAGTATTGCTAGAATTCCAACAACAATGAAAGGAAATGTGAATGAGATTGCAATTAGTAGATCCGATATCGGGTACTCAACGTCGATTAGCATGCTGATATTTGCTTGGGAGATACCGCCAACCAATGATAGTCCTCCTGATAACGCACGGGTGAATAAGGAAAAACTTCTGAATAAGTATATTCTGCATACATCGTGAGCCAAGAAAAACAGACAAGTTCTGCCCCGAGTCAACTCCAGGACAGAACTGCATGCGAATTATCTCATCCAAAGGTCTGCCTTGAGTTTCTCGTGATCCTCAACTATAACCTCTAGAGCCTTGAATAAAACCGGATTA
>JBHLND010000320.1:0-3623 GCA_048937485.1 Promethearchaeota archaeon | reverse complement strand
CAGCATGCAAACAGACGAGGGTAAGTGGCGCAATGCAGAAACGGATGAACTGGCGATAGACTCTAGCCGTGAATTGGGTCAACGCGTCGCAACTCTGGTCAGAAAACTAAACGGCGGTGATTGAAGATGACTAAACTCGCTATCGGGGGTCTCGTCCAAGTCTATACGGGCAATGGCAAGGGTAAGACTACGTGCGCGCTAGGAGCAGGACTAAGAGCTGCTGGGCATGGTCTAGAGGTGCGGATGATTGCATTCATGAAAGCCAAAATTGCCACAAGAAGTGGCGGGACTGAGATCAACTATGGCGAGTTCAAGAGTGTTGAATTCATTCCCAACTTTTCAATAATCCCTGCCGGACGGGAGACCTTTGTGAATAAGGAGAATCCTGATCCTGTTGACATAGAAATGGCCCAAAATGGGCTGAAACAAGCCAAGGAATTTCTGGAGCAACATGCATGCGATGTGTTAATCCTAGATGAGATCAATGTTGCTGTAGAATGGGGACTAATCTCGCTTGAAGATCAGTTGGCCTTGATTGATAAGAAACCCGCGGATGTTGAGATCATCATGACTGGGCGGTATGCACACCCCGCGTTACTCGAAAGGGCTAATCTAGTAACTGAGATGACTGAGAAGAAGCACTACTACTCAACAGATAAGGTAGAGGCTAGAAGAGGATTCGAATTCTAATTCATAGTGGAAAGAAAGATGATGCCCGGAGCGATTCATTCCAGGCTTAGTGAGTCTTACGAGACAACTCCATACCCTGGACAGATTTGAGCAAGCACATCACAGGCGTCAACAGTGTTTGTGATTAGAGTCCTAAGCTCCTCCCCCGTTAAATCAGTGTCATTCGTTTCAGCAGTTACTGCAATGTAGTCATCATTTGTTATGACGAACTTCACTCCGGTGGCTTTCCAGGAAGACGTAAGCATATCATGCATCAGCTGGTACCGCTGCTCTTCAGGTATACTGGTGAAATTAGTAAAGAGTGCAGTAATGAACAGCCAACTCTCATCTGGACTAGTCATAATCAGGATCTTGAGCTCATCAAATTGTGCGGTGTCCCAGACCATGAGGATACCGGATTCTTCTTTCTGGTATACAATATCGATTTCGTCAAGCGTTGCTGCGATTTCATCCAACTTAGTCATCGCGGTTAACCTCAGACGTCGTACTTCGCTGTCTTAGATAAGGTTGCCTAGGATATGTTGAGGTGTCGCAAACGAACAGTTAATATCTTGACCCGATTCAAGCTATTTTTGTTTGAGAAGGAAGGAGAGTTCCTCATGGGCACTGAAAGGCCAGACAACCCAAAACTTGCTGAAATCGAGGATGCAAAGAAGAAATGGGAGGCTGAATCATTGAAGCCTCATACTGATGAATACCCTGAGCAAAAGGAGGAGTTCATCAGCACGTCAAGTCGACCGGTGCGGCGATTATACACCCCGCTGGACATACCCAAATTCGACTACATGAAAGACCTCGGATTTCCTAGCCAGTATCCCTATACTCGAGGAGTCCAGCCCTCAATGTATCGCGGCAGGACCTGGACCATGCGTCAGTTTGCAGGCATGGGAACTGCCGAAGAGACCAATGAACGCTTCAAGTTCCTTCTTGCAAATGGACAGACCGGTCTCAGTGTAGCATTCCACCTCCCTACCATTTATGGTCGTGATTCTGACCATCCTGAGAGCTTTGGCGAAGTTGGCAAACTCGGCGTTGCGGTTGATACCTTGAAGGACATGGAGATCCTATTTGATGGAATCCCTCTGGATAAAGTAACTACCTCAATGACAATAAACGCTCCCGCCTCAGTGCTGCTCTCCATGTATATGGTCGCGGCTGAGAAGCAGGGCGTTTCTTCAAATCAAATTGGAGGAACGATTCAGAACGATATTTTGAAAGAATATCAGGCGCAAAAGAGCTGGGTGTTTGCTCCTGAACCATCGCTTCGAATCATCACGGACATTATTGAATACTCTGCCGAGCGCATACCCCGCTGGAACACAATCTCGATCAGTGGCTATCACATTAGAGAAGCCGGATCTACTGCAATCCAGGAGCTGGCTTTTACTCTTCTGAATGGAATGGAGTATGTGAAGGTTTGCCAACAGCGTGGCCTTGACGTTGACGAGTTTGCCCCTCGTCTATCCTTCTTCTTCAATGCGCACAATGACATCTTTGAGGAAGTTGCGAAATATCGTGCTGCCAGAAGGATTTGGGCCCGGGAAATGAAAGATGCCTTTGGTGCCAAGAAGGAGAGGTCTCTCTGGATGAGATTCCACACTCAGACAGCAGGTTGCTCTCTAACAGCCCAGCAGCCAACCGTCAATGTTGTTCGCACAGCCTATCAGGCTCTGGCTGCAGTTCTTGGCGGAACACAATCTCTCCATACCAACTCAATGGATGAAGCGCTCTGTTTGCCCACTGCAGAGGCGGCACGTGTTGCCTTGCGAACACAGCAAATTCTCGAGCATGAGAGCGGCGTTCCCAATACGATAGACCCGCTCGCAGGTTCCTATTACATTGAATCTCTCACAAACGAAATGGAAGAAGAAGCGTACAAGTACTTCGATAGGGTTGAATCCCTTGGCGGCGTAATTCCAGCCATCGAGAAGGGCTTTTTCCAGAAGGAGATTGCTGATGCTGCTTACCGATATGAGAAGGAGATAGAGTCCAAGAAACGCATCATCGTTGGAGTGAATGAATTCATCCTCGAAGGTGAAGACATTTCCATTCCAGTTCTCAAGATTGACCCTGAAGTAGAACGACGGCAAGTTGAGCGTCTGAATCGCACACGAAAGAAGCGCGATAACAAGAAGGTTCAGGAATCACTGGATGGGCTTCGAAAGGCATCAGAACGTGAGGAGAATGTTATGCCTCATGTTGTAAACTCTGTTAGAGCTTATGCCTCGGTCGGAGAGATAATGGATGTATGGCGGGATATATTTGGGGAATGGACGGAGCCCAAGATATTCTAGTCAATCAAAGCTGAATCTCGGTAATTCTCCCTGTGGCTGGGATTGCCACATTGCATACCCTAGTTCGCCCAATCTCGGTCCACAAACGAGTGGAAATATGAGTATGTCCGTGAATTATTAGATTTGGTGAGAATTCTTTCGTTGCCTCAGTAATCCACCATGAGAAAATAGGTACCTCGTTGGCATCTACTTCCTCCATGAGCGGGCTGTAATGCATCAGAAGAACTGTATAGTTTGCTTCTTGAGATACATCTTCTAGGAGCTTGGATAGGCTCCTTACGCGCAACTGAAATCGTTGTCGAATGCTGCGTCCGCCCAGCTCATTGGATTTGCTTCGTCTGTCTATCGGAGCGGGCGCCCCCACGACTCCAATCGTCCTTCCTCCAATATCAAGAATGATAGCCTCTCCCTCAAGGAACCTTACTCTGTTTCTACTATACTTGTCAAGTTCCTTTCTGGTTTCCTCGTATTCCTCATTTCCAAAGCATGCTATTATTGGTAAGTCTTTGTCAACATAAGTTTCAATCGAGTCTACAATTCTCATGTACTCAAGAGCTGCTCCTCTGTTGACCATGTCACCTGCCAAAAGAAGGAGGCTGGGCTTATTCAGCCCCAAAAGCGACCTCTTGAACTCCTCAT
>JBHLND010000319.1:0-3632 GCA_048937485.1 Promethearchaeota archaeon | reverse complement strand
AACTGGCTGGCAAAGATCATCAATGGAAAGGCAGACGAATACTCTCATGCCAAGCTAGTTAAGTACGGGGTTGGAATACATCCCGGGCCGCGCGCTAAGCTAGCTCTCAGCTCAAATCGAATTACTTTCAAAGCGGATCTTGACTTGGAGAAGATCTTTCTTCGTGGCTATCTCCTTGGAGTACCTGATGGATCCCAGAAACTGAAAGGCGTTTTACGAACCTATTCGGATAGAAGAGAGGAGTTTGCCCGCCTTCGAATGCCGCTGGACTGGAAGAAGTCCAAGGGGAAACTAGCAAGTATTTTCAACGCTACGGTTAATGAGGTTGCACCACTCGAAGACATTAGGCAAATTGTTGAGGTTGATGGACCAACGACCTTCTTTATGTTCTCGCTTTCGCCTCGCGATGGAACCAAACCTTGGAAGATTGCCACAAAGACATCGTTTCCCAAGGGGGGGCCTTCCGATGACGCAGATGAGGAAACGGAGAAGGATCCAACCTTTTCAAAGGGGGCATTAGAAAATACTCCTGAAATCCACGAGTATGTTATCAGCGAACTACTACCCGATTGCAATGACAAGGTGGGCCCCAAGACAAAGAAGATAGCTGTTTACAATGAAATTGTAATTGATGAAATTGTTCCCCCGGATGACCCAAGCTTGTCCTTCTCGGAGAAGAGGAAGCTGGCAAGGAAACGAGGCAAAATCGTCCGACGAATCATGATTGATGAAACTGAGCACACAGCAGAGTTCGAATTCTTCATATAGCTTGCTGACCGTGACCTTTAAATTCGCACTATCGTCGGCGATGGTGCTGTACCACATGTGAGGATATTTAGATGCAACAACTAACGGCTCTCGCCCAAACTCCCGAATCAACACTTCTTTCACTATCAATTCTATTCCTTATCCTTGGCGTTTTTGCCTTTGGATGGTTGGTTGTCCATGTTGAGTATAGCCGTCATAGGTCGATTTTGAAGATGCTCTTCGCGCTCGCAATTGGCTCTATCCTTCTTGGCTTCGGCATTCATTTCTTTCTGCTCTCAGGCGGATCATGACCTGTTCCCCTGAACCCAGCCCGCCAGTTGCATAATGCTCATGCTATTAGTCCACACAACACATATTTACCCACAGAATGAGCTTCCCCTGAGAGTCTGTAATTGAGCAATAGACACTCCGTTGTATAGGGAGCTTTTCCGTGTTACCAGAATCTGACCTTGAAAAGATGGCGGGTGCAAGTCGCCAGAAATTAGTACAGGAGTTTGCCGAAACCCACGCCAACCTCCATGAGAGAGCACGTAGGGTTCCTGTCGATAGTGCAAAACTGATTGCTGATGAAACTGCTTGTCCACTTCAGATTGCAACTCTGGCATATCTGATTGATATGGATGGCATTCTCAGCGCTAGGAATGCTGTGAGCCTGCTTACAATGGAATTAGAGCGACGTGCGAATGTTGGGGATAGTGTTCCCAATCTTCCCGGTAATGTTATGGAATTTGCAGTGGCAGAAGCCAGATGGATCTCCTACATCCATGGAAAGTTCGCTCATGAACTTGAGCTCAAGGTAAGAGAATTGACCAACCTTGAAGCGTCGGTTGAAGATGAATCGCCACCTGTGGAGAAGGCTGTCTCGTTGGTAGCAAATCGTGTCAAGCTTGCAGAGGGGTTCATTGCGCCCTTGCTCGAAGCATGGCTGAGTGAGCACAACAAAGCAACCACGGAGGATGCTCTGCTAGCCTTTGGTCCAGCAGTAACTAAATGGAAACTCAATACCCTGCGAGGAAAGCTAATTCAAATTCGTCGTAGGAATCAAGCCCTCTTCAGAAAACTTGGCAGCATTCTTAATGGTGCTGCAGACTCAGCCACATCAGATTTGTCTTCAAAACGTATAATGGACCTAGTAGATGAGCTTGGACTGCCTTTCGATGAAATGAGTACAAGGGCTGTTGCTCATCTTCTACTACACATTGCTCCTAGACCAACAGGCCGAGGGGACAAGTCCGCTTATGTTTCATTTAGTATGGCTTCCACAAGGAGCAATATGACAGAACCTGACTTGACATCTCCATTTGACTTCTTGGAGCGCGACGTACACCTTGCACGTCGTCGAAAGGAAGAAGAAAGAACTCAGTTCCTTTCGGACAGAATTGGCAGAGTCATCAGATACTTGGCATACCAAGGCGCCACAGTATCTGAGGGAGTGGAGAAATGCATCATTGAGCTTGAAGACCGATTCAAGGCAAAGGATGTTCCTCGAGAAGACCTGATTGATTCTTCTCAAGTGGAAATTGCAGGCACACCTCCTAGTGAACAAGGTGAAGTAGCAGTCCGAATTGTATTGAATTTTATCACCTCTTACATCTACGGAGGGTGAACAGGGTGGGGTCCTTTCCACTATTCTGGTTGCTGGATATCGAAGCGTATGACTTTGATATTGGAGTTCTCAAAGATACGGATTTCACTGGAAAAGCATTGATGGTTTCAAGGCAACTCTGGTCCATCATTCGCGACGATAGAGTCCTTTCTATCCTAGTTGGACCCGGGATTTTCAAAGGTGTTGCTGTAAGCGGAAATCGGCGTGTGGATATTCTAGAGCATCTTGGAGCACTTATGTTCAATCCGTCTCAGCTAAGGTTAGACGAGCCCCTTCCGGTTGTCGATATAATTAATCCTGAAGTCATTGATCCGATGGCTCAGAAGAAACGAGAAGAGATTGTTACAATCATTCGGCAACTTGTGGTTGAAAAGGGAAATGTGCTAGCTGCTGATCCTCTGGCGAAAGTTTCTGGAGATGCCGCAGTTCCTCAGATGGCTCACTATGATGAGATGATAAAGAAGATCAATGTGTCCCATGTATCTGGGGTTCAACGCGCACAATTCATTTTGGCGGGCACGAATTCCCCCCTATACCGCCCATTTGTGCAGCACTTTGAGAATAGGAAATACGTACAGCCAGACAGTCTCAAGGTGCTTTCTACTGCGTTTTCCAAATTCACAAGCTTCGTTGATATAGAAGTAATGGCTAACTGGATGGTTGTAGAAAAGGCAGGAACGGATCGCAGCACCGGAATTGAGGCCCTTAGAGACGAGTATGAAGAAACTCTGTCTCTCTTGCAGAAGAACGCAGAATCCTTCATCTATGAGCTTTGATAGAACCACAAAGTCTATGGCTCCGTAGACTTGGAGGAAATAGAGGCCCTTTAGTTGGAAGTAGCAAATGGAGATATCCAAAAGCGGCTAGCAAAACCCTATTCAATAGTCCTAAGAGAGGGACGACAAGACCTGTCTACCCGAATTGAGATTCTTTCCGATGTTTTGCGCGATCGCCAAAGGGCTCAGCTTTCAGGCATGATTGAGTATGGTCGAAAGACATCCGGCCTGCTTGAAATACGTCGATTCTGGTTTGTGAAGTTCAACAAACCCGTTTATTATCAAGAGAAGGAAGCGCATGATATACTTAGGAAGGCCAAGAGCATAATTGTCCCTAAGAATCAAGCGCCATCCTTTCTTGACGACTTGAAGGATTTGCTCAGCCGACTCCAAGCCACAACGCCCCATGTCGTCACAGTCTGCAAAGCTTGCATTCGTGACTACCGGCTGACTGTATTAACACGACGAAATGCAGTGAAGGT
>JBHLND010000318.1:0-3636 GCA_048937485.1 Promethearchaeota archaeon | reverse complement strand
TCTCTTCGCGAACTACAGAACTTGCAATCAGGATTCTCAGGTATCAGCTGATTAATGACAATATTAGTCATGGGGATCTTCCAAGTTCTCAAACTAGACATCAAGCGCTGCGTTTCAAAGACCGCCATTGCCTCTGGTATCATGACAACAACAAACTGAGTTTTTTCGGGATCAGATAGCTGGAGTCTTGCAGCCTTTATCTTCTCCTTCGTTTGCTGTAGCATCTCCCATGCGGTCTCTTCTTGCTGCCCTCCTCCAAACATTCCTCTGAGACCTGCCATCATTGAGCTCAGTCTTTGTCTTAGAGTTATGATCTTGCCAAGCCAGCTGTCCAAAAGGTCTGGCAGCTCTAGGAGTTTTAGGGTGTGCCCAGTTGGAGCAGTATCAAAGATTACCCGGTCATACGATACATCATCTAGGAATTCGAGCATTTTACCAAAGGCCATGGCTTCATCTGAGCCGGGGGGTGCCATATCTCCCGCATTGCCAAGAAACTGAGAGGCCATCTCCATCTCTGGGCCCATACCAGCCGATCCCAGTGCCCCTTGGAAATCCTGCATTCCCTTCTCCGTACTAATCTCCATTCCCCAGAGATTATCTACCCCATCGATTGGTATAATCTCTCCTCCAGACAAATCCTGTGCGAAACTGTCGCTGAGACTGTGGGCAGGATCAGTAGAGAGGACAAGAGTCCTAAGACCATATCTAGCTGATAAGACCGCCATTGCTCCCGCTGCACTTGTCTTACCTACTCCTCCCTTCCCACCCGAGAGTATGAATTTGATGTTCTCATTATAGACGATGTCTTTGATTGCCATTTCGTGTCAACAGGCGGCACTGAAGTTTCTGAGTCTATTAATCCTTCCATCGCCACCAAGGCATCACGGATAAGTATAAGCGCGACAGGTTCAAGTGTCAAAAACAGGTACAACAGTCCAAGATAAGTCGCAATTGAAAATTAAGGAAGAGGTTTTCCGGTGTCATTTCCGCAAGTTCGAACTTCAGCAGCTGAGTTTCCTTCTACAGTTTTGAAACTGCTTGGAATGGAAGTGCCGGAAGCTATGCCTCCTCCGAATGAGGAGTTGCTTTCTAAATTCAATCCAACTGGTATAGTCATTGTCATGATTGACAATTTCGGTCTCTTTGAAGCAGTTGTTTACAAGCCAGAGGCATTGATCAAGAATATGGAAGCACTAGCTCTCATCGAAACCTCTGACCCTTATGCAATCCCACTTATTTCCAGCATAATCCGAGGGCCCTCTCAGGCATTTCATCTTGTCGAGCATTCACGAAGTTTCGGGAAGTCTATCCAAGTAATTTGCCGCGAAGATGATATGCATACCTTCGGATTCGATCCCGCATACACCGTGAACAAGCGTGATGACATGCAGACCTATGTGGAGTCCACGAAGCATATTGCGCGAAGTGAACTGCTATTTCTTCACTTCTTAGACTTTGAGAGTCTCTATGCGCAATACGGTCATCGAACCCCACCCAAAACCCTTCTTGAGAAAATCGTAAGAAGGACGGACAATTGGGTGAAAGTTCTACTAAAGCAGGCGCGCATGGGGACCCTTTTTGTCATTATTGGGAACCACGGACGGCATCCGATTCCGCTAGATTATGAGGGCAAGCTTGCAGAATGGAGACAGGCCAACGCTCCAATTGCTATAATGTTCCAGAAACGTTCAGATGTGCAATAGAAGTGCTGGCAATCCAAAGAAGATTGCAACAAGTCCAAGGACAAGACAGAGTTTCCAAAATCGTATCTGACGCGCTAGTCTCAGGAGGGCCTCCATTGAAAGCAATCCTGCAGCAAATACAATGGCTTCCATGGCAACCAAATCCAAGGGATCGATTGACGGTAGCATTGCTCCACCTACCAGTAATTCCACAGCAAAAATACCCAAAACAGCAGGCACGCTCATAAGAAAACTGAATCGCAGTGCCGTTTCCTTGTCCACCTTTTGCATAAGCAGCGATGAAACAGTTAGCCCTGACCTGCTTAGTCCAGGTAGAACCGAAAACCCTTGAATCAGACCGGTTATGACTGCAGTCTGACCATCTGGTTCCTGAGTGTTTATTTCCTCTTCCTGTGAAGTTCCTCTGACGGGGAGGTAGAGGACAATTGCTGTAACAAGAAGAAGTACGCCGACCACGACGTTTAGCAATTCTCCCTGTGTGTCCGTCAATGCCGTTCTGAAGTACATGTAGATGGGCATTGCAGTTAGAGCAGTCCCAAGTGTAGCAATGACTAATAGCTGCAATAGTTTCCTATCCCTTAAAGTGATAATCTCCAATATTGTTCTTGGATACCGAACTAGGACAGCCATGGCAGTTCCGAGATGAAGCCAAACAACAAGTGTAGTAATTTCGCTCGGCGCAATCGAATCGATGTTGTAAACGAAGAGGAATACTTGTCCTTCACTGCTGATTGGCAGCCACTCGACCAGACCCTGAATGAGTGCTACTATGATATACCAAGGCTCCATTGATGCTTTCCACTCACCATGGCTGGGTACCGAAGAAATAAAAAGGCTAACCCTCGGCCGAACATCTATGTAATCAATAGGGTGCACAAGATGGTCCTTGATAATGGGAGATACATGAGCTCTGAGCTCGCAAACATAACAAAGATGCTTGATGAACATATGCGGGCTGCTATGTCAGCGAATAAGATGATTCGGACAGCTATGATTGACTGGCTGGAAGAAGGCAAACTCATCGACTCTGCAGAATTGGAGAAGATAACCAAGCTTGAGGAGAAGGGAGATGAGATCAAACGTGCTATTCTGGACGATCTTTCAAAGGCAAATTCTTTGATGCAGCGTGAAGACCTGCTCCGCCTTGTGAACTATAATGATAAACTTCTAGATGGTGCCGAAATTGCGTTCTACCATTTGGCTGCTGTTGTTTCCGAATGGTCGCCCGATGGAGGACTGAAGGAGAAGCTAGACCATTTCTGTAAGCTATTCATTGACCAGATTACCCATCAGAGAGAGGCTATACGTTTTCTAAGCCTTAACATCGAAGAGTCGATCAAAAAAGCAGATGAGATCTGCAGACTAGAGAAGGAAATCGATATTGTGCAAAGAGAGTTAGTATCAATTCTCTACTCACTTGATGTAGAGCTACCAATCTTGTTGCGGTTCCGCGATTTCATAAACATGATGGAAGAGATTTCCAACTTCAGCGAGGATGCTGCAAATACAATAAGGGGCCTATCTCTTACACTTAACACATGATCGCCGGTGCATTTATTGTCGAAGCTGTCCAGTGAGCAAGCAGTTGCTGAACTTGTAGGCAAACGAGCCATAGTTTGGGAACCGGAACATGGTACTCAGCTATATTCTGACGGATACTTTGGTCAGCCTGTGGGAATTAGAAAACCGAAATCTTCTGAATTCGACAAACCCTTGGAGCTCTCTCTTCTGGAAAGCGCCTATTTGACTGAAATCGGAAGGATTCAGGTTCATGATTCCAGAATGGGAAAGATACTATCAGTAAAGGACTTGATACAACTTGGTTCGCTGGACTCTGAGGAATTCCGTGATAGATTCGTGGTCTACTCACAACTAAGAGAGTTAGGATATGTTGTGCGCCCAGGACTGAAATTTGGCACTGATTTCGCAGTGT